>WJJW01000330.1 GCA_014729455.1 Candidatus Eiseniibacteriota bacterium | reverse complement strand
GGCGCGGGCGACCGTTCCGAGGATCGCCTCCTCCAGCCGGTCCCGCAGGCGCGCGATCCGCTCCATCTCCCCCGCGTTCCGCCGGCGCTCCGCCAGCTCGACCGCCTTGCCGAACCCGACGATCCCCGGGACGTTCTCGGTGCCCGATCGGAGCCCGCCCTCCTGGCCGCCTCCGGCGACGAGCGGATCCAGCGCGACGCCCTTGGCGACGTAGAGCGCGCCGACCCCTTTCGGTCCGTGGATCTTGTGCGCGGAGACCGAGAGGAGATCGACGTCCAGCTCCCCGACGTCGAGCGGGATCTTCCCGAGCGCCTGCACCGCGTCGCAATGGAATCGCGCGCCGTGCGCGCGGGCGATCGCCGCCAGCTCCCGGATCGGCTGGAGCGTCCCGGTCTCGTTGTTCGCCGCCATCACCGAGACGAGGAACACGTCGTCGCCCATCGCCCGCTCGAGCGAGATCGGATCGATCCGTCCCTCGCGATCCGGCGGCAGGAAGTCGACGGCGAACCCACGGTCGGCGAGCGCCCGGCAGGCGGCCAGCGTGGCCGGATGCTCGATCGCCGTCGTGACGATCCGTCCGCGCTCCCGCGACGCGGCGATCCCGCGGATCGCCAGGTTGATCGCCTCCGAGCCGCTGCCGGTGAAGACGATCCGCCGGGAGGTGCAGCCGACCGCTTGCGCGAGCTTGCGGCGTGCCTCCTCGACCGAGGCGCGCGCCCGCGTGCCGAGGCCGTGGATGCTCGACGGATTGCCCCAATCCTCCCGCAGAAACGGCAGCATCGTCTCCAGCACGGCGGGATCGAGCGGCGTGGTGGCGTTGTGGTCGAGGTAGACCGGCGGGGGGACCGACCCGCCCGCGCGCGTCGCCGGCGCCGCCGGAATCGCCGCGCAACGGCTGTCGATTCCCGTCCCGCTCGTCGGTCGCGCCGCCGATTCGACCTTGCGCACTTCGCAGAGAAGGGTCTTGTAGATCGGGAAACCCGAGATCGGATCGAACCGTTCGATGTCGGTCAGCGCGTTCACGTTGCAGTCCCGCCACTCCTGCGGACCGAGCGGACCGCCGCCGCCCATGTCGGCATCGACCGCGCCCCGCACGATCCCCTCGGTCACGACGGCACGGAAGCGGAGGGCTCCGCGGGGGGTGGCGACCTCGACCCGATCCCCGTCGGCGATCCCGCGCGCGTCGGCATCCTCCCGGTTGATCGCCACCCACGGCTCGGCGTGGTGCCGCGCGAGCCCCGGCACCCCGTGGTGCTGGCTGCGGAAGTCCACGCTCGTCCGCGATCCCGAGTTGAACACCAGGGGGAACCGCGCGGCGAGATCGGGCCGGGCGACCGGTCCTTCGGCCGGCTCGGTGTAGACCGGCAGCGGATCGTACCCATGCTCCTCGAGGATCGACGAGGCGATCTCGAGCTTGCCGCTCGCGGTCCGGAAGCCGGGCGCGCCGTCCTCGCGCAAGAGCCCCTTCTCCCACTTGCGGTACTCCATCATCGCCGCCGGCACCTGGGCCACCCCGCCGTTCGCGCGCACCTCCTCGAGCGTGCGCCCGCTCGGCGCCAGGGCATGCCGCAGGACCTCCTCCTCGGTCTGCGGGTAGAGGTCCCCGTACCCGAGCCGCCGCGCGAGTTCGGAGAGGATCAGGAAGTCGTTGCGCGCTTCCCCGACCGGCTCGATCACCTTCTCCCGAATGCGGAACAGCGGTCCGTAGCGCATGTAGGAGGTGATCTCGTAGCCGGTCGCCGCGGGCAGCACGAGATCGGCGTAGGCCGCGTCGGCGGTCGGGTAGCGATCGACGCTGACCAGGAAGTCCAGCCCTTCGAGCGTCCGTTTCCACAGATCGGGGTTCGGCCACGAGGTGAGGATCGAGCCGCCGAGGATCACGAGCGCGCGGATCCGGTACGGCTCCCCGTGCAGCACCGAATCGGGGAGCGCGATCGCGTGGGACTCGCCGCGGTAGGCGCTGTAGACCGGGAACCGGTCCCGTCCCAGCGCCCGCTTCACGTCGGGGTTCGGCTGCAGGCCCGCGCGGTTCTGCGGGAACTGGTTTCCACGCATCCGCACGACCAGCCCGCCCGGCACGTCGAGCTGCCCGGCCAGCGCCCAGAGGATCAGGACGGCCCGGATCGCCTGCACTCCGCTGTCGGAATACTCGAGACCGGTGTACATCACCGGGCTGGCGCCGCGCGCCCCGGCGATCCTGCGGGCGAGCGACCGGATCGTCTCCGCGGGCACCCCGGTCGTCTCGCGGACGGTTTCGGGCCGGTAGTGCTGCACCATCTGCGTCAGCGGCTCGAACCCGACCGTCCAGCGCGCGGCGAAGTCGGCGTCGTAGAGCTCTTCCTCGATCAGTACCTGGATCATCGACAGGGCCAGGGCCCCGTCGGTCCCCGGACGGATCGGAACCCACTCCGCGTCGGCCATTCGCGCCGTCCCGGTCCGGCGGGGATCGATCGCGATCACCTCCGCGCCCCGCTCCCGGGCCCGCAGGATCCGGTGGTGCGTCAGGGGCGGGGAATCGGTCGCGGGGTTCGCTCCCCAGATCACGATCCGCTCGGCGGCGTCGATCTCCGGCTCCATCGTGATCAGCATCTCGCCGAGCGTCACGTCGGGGGCGATCATCGCGAAGGAGACGTAGCAGAGCGCGCCGACCCCGAGCGTGTTCGGCGACCCGAAGGGGAACAGCACGCTCGACGCGCTCGAGACCGCGACCCCGGCCGGCTGGTAGAGATCGCAGAGCGCCTGGTCGAAGCTGCCGCGGCCGGTGTAGATCGCCGTCGCCTCCGGACCCGACTCGGCCTTGATCGCTTCGAACCGTTCGGCGATCTCTTCGAACGCTTCGTTCCACGAGACGGGGTCGAAAGCGAGCGTCCCTTTCGGACCGGAGCGTCGCAGCGGGGTGCGGATCCGGTCGGGGTCGTAGACGATCT
>WJJW01000329.1 GCA_014729455.1 Candidatus Eiseniibacteriota bacterium | reverse complement strand
GCGGGGAAGCGATCGCGGCCGTGGCGGTCGCCCTGCTCGAGCGGGAGGCCGGCGCGTGATCTCTCCGTGGCACCTTCTCGCCCTGATCGCGGTCGCGATCTGGTGGTTCGCCGTCCGGCGCCCCCGGCGGGGGTTGCTCCTCCTCTACTGGTGGGTCGGTCTGGTCCTGCTCTGGGGCGTTCCCCTCGCCTTCGGCCTCGCCGCGCCCGCGGTGGGATCGGGACCGATCGGGCTCCTCCCGCTGCAGCTCTCCTACTGGATCGGGGCGGTTCTGCTCCTCCGCGCCCTGGTCGGCCTCACCGGCTGGGACCGTCCCGCCGGAAAGGGCACGCGGATCTTCGCCTGGTTGTTCGCCGTCGCGCTCGTCGTCCCCGTCTTCGCCGGAGCGAACGGGGTCGCCGCGCTCGTCCTCGCGCTGCCCTGGCTGTTCTGGTACCGCTGGCGGGACGGCTTGCGTCCGGGGGAACTGGTGCTCGCCGCCGCGACGGCTCTCGTCTCGTTCCTCCTGGCGATCATCCGCGTGGACCGGTCCGCGCTGGAGAGCGGCGACTCGGGGCTCGTCGTTCTCGCCGCGCAGGTGAACCTCCTGGTCGGTCTCTACGCGTTCGTCGGGCTCTTCAAGGCCGGCAGCCGGATGCACCTGTCGATCCGCCGGATCGGACCACGGCTTTTCAGCTCTCACGTGCTGGCGGGATCGGTGCCGTTCATCCTGGCGGTGCTGTTCCTGGGCCTGGCGGGGGCGCTCTACCTCTCGACGTACCGCGGCTCGATCGCCGCGCGGATGCTCGAGCAGTCTTCGCGCGACGCGGAGGGGCGGCTTCGCCGGACGTTCGCGCTGTCGGAGCAGCTCGATCCCGCCCCGTTCGGCGAGGGGGATGGGCAGGTCTTGCTGGTTCGAGAAGGGGACGGACCGGTCCGCAAGCTCGGCGCGCCGGTGCCGTTCCCCGGAGACAGCCTGCTGGCGAAGGAGATCTCCCCCCGCCAGGTGCCGATCCTCTGGGACGGAGAGCGGCTGTACCTCCGGGCCCGGTTCGACACCACCGGCTCTGGCGGGGCGGTCCGGATGGAAGCGCTCCTGCCGGTCGATTCCCTCCGGATGGTCCGGATCAGTCGTGTGGTGGGGATGGAGGTCCGGACGGATCCGGCGCTGCGGGTCGAGGCGGGGGGGGGATCGGTCCGCGTCGGCGAGGACGAAGCATCGAGTCCGGGATCGCGGAGAATCGGCCCGCGGTCGACCGGAAAGATGGAGGTGCCGGGAGGGGCGGCGCTCGAGTGCCTCCGCTGGCGCGATCCGGGCTGGGAGCGCGCGGCGGTTCCGATCCTCTCCTCGGCGGGGTTCGCCGAGTCGCTGGTCTCCCTGTTCGGCATCACGCGTGAGAACCCGCTCGTGTGGGTGGTGATCCTCGTGCTCGGCCTGATCGCTCTGTTCTTTCTCATCGCGATCTGGATCACGATCGCGATGGTCGTGCAGATGGGCCGTTCGATCACGCAGGCGGTCCATGCGTTGACCGGCGCGACGGCCGCTCTCGGTCAGGGGAGGCTCGACCACCGGATCGAGATCTCGGGAAACGACGAGCTCTGGGACGTCGCCCGGCAGTTCAACCAGATGGCGGAGGGGTTGGAACAGACGCGGGCGGTCGAGCTGCAGTCGCAACGGATGGAGGAGGAGCTGCGTCTGGCTCGGGAGATCCAGAACCGGCTCCTCCCGTCGGCCCCGCCCGAGCTGGACTGGCTCGAGCTGGCCGGAACCAGCCTGCCGGCCCGGCAAGTCGGCGGCGATTACTTCGACTACCTGCCGCTACCGGACGGGCGGGTCGGGATCGCGGTCGCCGACGTGTCCGGGAAGGGGGCGCCCGCCGCGCTGCTGATGTCGAGCTTCCGGGCCTCGTTGCGCACGCAGGATCTCGCCGGCCACGGACCGGCGGAGGTCCTCGGCCGGCTGAACCGGTTCATCCACGCGAGCGTGGATCCCGGGAAGTTCATCACCGCGTTCCTCGGCCTCCTCGACCCGGAGGCCGGAACGATCCGCTACGCCAACGCGGGACACGACCCGCCCCTGTTGATCGGGGTGGACGGCGAGACGAAGGAGCTGACCGGAGGCGGTTTGATCCTGGGGATGCTGCCGCAGATCGCCTACGAGGAGGCGAGCGCGTCCTTCCCGGCCGGATCGCTCGTCTCGATCTTCACCGACGGCGTCACCGAGGCGCAGAGGCCGGACGGGGAGTTCTTCGGGATGGAGAGGTTGCGGGCGGTCCTGCGGGAAGTGCGGAGCGAGCCTTGCGACGCGGCGCTGCGCCGGGTCGTCGACGTGGTCCAGGAGTTCGGGGACGGGGACCAGTACGACGACATCACGATGATCCTCGCACGGCGCAGGTAGGAGAGGTCGATGTTCGCAATACGAGCACGAATATTTTCGTCTATGAGCGAACTCAGGTCGGATCGGTCTGTGTGAACGGTCGTTTTTCGCCTCCGAGGCGGCGTCCCCGGTCCGAGCGACCCCGGCGGCAAGCGCAGCAGTTTCCAGCTCTTGCGAATCCGATGAATCGAGAGTAGCCTCGATCTTCTATACGCCTCGAATCCAGCTTGAAGAGGAGACGGCCCGATGAGCCTCAGAGTCCTGGACAACCTGAGCCGGGAGAAGCGGGATTTCGTCCCCGTGCAGACCGGTCAGGTCGGGATGTACGTCTGCGGGATGACCGTTCAAGACCGGCCGCATGTGGGGCACATGCGGGCCGCGGTCGTGGGCGATCTGATCCGGCGCACGCTGCTCCGCCGGGGATACCGCGTCACCTACGTGAACAACTTCACCGACGTCGAGGACAAGATCCTCGCCCGCGCCAAGGAAGAAGGGTGCGACTACCTCCAGGTGGCGCAGCGCAACATGACCTGCTACCTCGAGTTCGTCGACAAGCTGAACATCCTGCGCGCCGACCACTACCCGCGGGCGACCGAGCACATCCCCGAGATCCAGGATCTGGTGCAACGCCTGATCCAGCAGGACTTCGCCTATCCATCGGGGGGGGACGTCTACTTCCGGGTGGAGCGGTTCCCACGCTACGGGAAACTGAGCGGGCGCAAGATCGACGAACTCCGCTCCGGTGCCCGGATCGAGGTCGGAGAGAACAAGGACAATCCGCTCGACTTCACGCTCTGGAAGGGGGCGCGGGAAGGGGAGCCGTCCTGGCCGTCCCCGTGGGGGCCCGGGCGACCGGGATGGCACATCGAGTGCTCGGCGATGTCGATGAAGTATCTCGGCGAGAACTTCGATTTTCACGGTGGCGGGCTCGATCTCATCTTCCCGCACCACGAGAACGAGATCGCCCAGTCGGAGTGCGCGACGGGCAAGGCGTTCGCCAACTTCTGGGTCCACAACGGGTTGGTGATGCTCGGCGGGGAGAAGATGTCGAAGTCGACCAAGCACTTCTTCCTGATCGAGGATGTCTGCCAGAAAATCGATCCCCGGGTCGTCCGGTTCTATCTGCTGTCGACCCATTTCCGCAGCCCGATCGAGTTCAGCGAGATCCGGCTCGCCGAGGCGGACCAGGCGCTGGCCCGGTTGCTCGGAGCGGTGCAGGCGGCCAACGAGCGGCTCGGTCCGACCCTCCCCCGGGACGGCCTCGATCCGGTGACCCCGGAGGAGGCGGGATCGGAGGAAGCCCGCCGGACGATCGATGCCTTCAACGAGGCGCTGGACGATGACTTCAACAGCGCCAAGGGTTTGGGACATCTCTTCGAGCTCGCCCGGGCGATGAACCGGTGGGCCGGGGAGCGGGAGACCCCGGAATTCCGGACCGCGCTGGAGGGCGGAAGGCGGGTCCTGGTCGATCTGGCCGGCTGGCTCGGGATCGACCTGCTGGCCCCGTCGGAAGTCTGCGAGGTACCCGAGGCGGTGGAGGAGCTGGTCCGACAGAGGACCCGGGCGCGCGCGGAGCGGAACTGGGCCGAGGCGGACCGCCTCCGGAACGTGATCCAGGAAGCGGGGTACTCACTGGAAGACCGGGATGACCAGACGATCGTACGCCCCTTGCGATGACGGGACGGGGCAACTCCCGGCGGTATTTTATTTTGTTGACATCAGTTGGCCGGCTCTCCTAGAGTGTTGGTCTTTGACGGTGGGCGGGGATGAGCGGCTTTTCCCATCGTTTCCTGAGGTGGTCCAGCACTCCGTGCACACTTAGGATCCGGCTGGCTCGAGCGGGTCGGATCGTCTCGTGTGCACGCTTGTTTCTGGTTCAGAAGGGCCGGGTCCGCGTGACGCGGTCGCAAGTTGCTGGCGTAGCTCAGGGGTAGAGCAGCTGATTTGTAATCAGCCGGTCGGGGGTTCAAATCCTCTCGCCAGCTCCATTTCATTGCGGTCGGGCGGGCGGGATGCGTCCGGGCGCATGAGGCGGGTAGCTCACGGACTTGCGGGGAGGTTCCCGAGTGGCCAAAGGGAACAGACTGTAAATCTGTCGGCGTATGCCTTCGAAGGTTCGAATCCTTCCCTCCCCAAAGCGTTCGCTCGGGCGCCCGAGATCGGTCGTCCGAGCCGGTGTGTTTCATTGCGCGGGAGTAGCTCAGTGGCTAGAGCGTCAGCCTTCCAAGCTGAGGGTCGCGGGTTCGAATCCCGTTTCCCGCTCCAGTT
>WJJW01000328.1 GCA_014729455.1 Candidatus Eiseniibacteriota bacterium | reverse complement strand
TTCCCGTCCCGACGCGTCCCTGTCGCGTTTCGAAGCCTCGAAATGCTCTTCCAACGCGTCGGTGTCGCGTTTTGCAGGCCTGCTGCGACCAGCCGACGCGCCGAGCCCGCCCTTCCGCTCTACCCCACCCAGATCAGGGTCGCGATCGCGGTCAGGAGCGAGATCACGATCGCGATCGGAACGGTCGTCCGCAGGACTTTCCCCTCCTCCCCGATCCGATCGATGATCGCCGCGGCGTTCTGCAGCTTCGCCGGAGAGATCACAGAGGCCAGTCCGCCCCCGATCCCGCTCGCCGCGGCCAGCAGCAGCCCGATCCGCAGCGGGTGCCCGAGCGCCTCGGCGGTCTCGGTGTGGAAGCGGCTCAGCATCGCGATCGCGCTCGTCTCCGACCCCGAGATGAAGCCGGCCAGCAGGCCCAGGTACGGCGCCGCCAGCCCGTACGCCGAGCCGAAAGTCCCCGCCGCCGCCCCGGCGACCAGATGGATCATGTTCCGCGCCGGGTCGACCAGCGCCCACGCGGCGTCCTTGCCCGAGTGGTCGATCACCAGCGCGATCGCGAAGTAGACGGCCGCCGCCAGCATCGGCCGCGGCGCCCGCCGCAGGCTCTTCGAGAAGATCGTCCCCCACTGCACCCGCGAGGGACGCAGGAACAGCGCGGCCGCGAAGGTCGAGACGAGCACCCAGGTGTACGCCTGCCACAAGAACCGCGTCGCGCTCGGCCGGCCCGGGATGATCGGGATCGCCATCGGCAGCTCCTCGAAGAAGACCCGGAAGAACGGCAGCATCTTCACGTTCACCAGCGTCGCGAAGATCAGCAGGAACACCCACGGGCTGACCGCCCGAACCAGGCTCATCCCCGCCTTGATCCCCCGCTCCTCGTCGCTCAGCGCCATCTCCGAGTAGACGGGATCGCGCCGCACCGCCAGCAGCAACGCCATCAGTCCGATGATCGCCACGCCCGCCACGATCCCCGTCAGCGGGACCAGGTCGATCGCCGCCATCGCCCAGCAGACGAACCCGGCGGTCGCCCCGGTCAACAGCGCCGGGACCGCGCCGCGCGCCACCATCCGCCACCGTCCGACGATCCAGAGCATCCCCAGCGCGATCGCCGTCGTCACGAACGGGATGTACCGCGCGAACAGGAACCCCGTCTGTTGCAGCGTCAGCTCGACACCCGCCGCCCGGGCGATCGGCGCCAGGACGTCGGTGAACACGACCGCGGGGATCGCCAGCAGCGCGTACGTGCACAGGCTGTCGTAGCCGATCGCCGGCAGCGCGATCGCCACGAAGCTCGAGTAGCCGAGCGCCAGCATGATCGGCGGCAGGATCGAGACCGGCGTCGCGCCGAGCGCGGTCACCAGGGTCCCGAAGCCGACGTTGATGATCAGGATCTGCACGATCCGGTTCGCCGGCGAGACCGATTTCATCGTGACCACGATCCGCCGGACCGCACCGGTCTCGAGCATGAACGTCATCTGGAAGATGCTCGCCCCGACCATCAGACTGATCGGGAACGACGCGACGATCCCCGCCAGCGCGGCGGCGCCGATCACGTTCCAGGCGGTCTGGAAGTAGAGCCCCGCGACGACGACCGTGACGGCCAGGCCGATCAAACCGGCCACGTCCGCGGCGGTGCGCCGCAGCACCAGGAGCAGGAAGATCACCAAAACGGGACTGACCGCGAGCAGGACCCCCAGCGCGTTCATCCGGACCTCCCCTTCCGTCTCATCCGATCAGAACCGCGTCGTGATCTGCCACCGCCCGTACCAGGCCGCGTCGGAGCCGTCGGCGTAGAAGTCCCCGGGATCGAAGAGCTCCCCCACCACCTGGCCGACGACCTTCTCCATCAACGCCACGTCGCAACGGACCGCGAGCAGGTTCCCCCGGACGTCGCCGTCGCCGGGACCGGTCTTCTCCACCGCCAGGAACCGCGTCGCGCGGACCGAGGCCGCGACGCGCCGTGCCGGCCGCACGCGCAGCTCCAGCCAGCTCCCGCGCAGGTTCGTCCAGGTCCCGGGGGCATCGCCGGCGATCCGCGTCGTGTTGTCGTAGAGCGTGTAGACGAGCAGCTCCGAGTACTTCGGCCATTCCGAGTAGAATCCGTCCCAGCCTTCGTAGTCCTCGGTGCCGGGATCGTCGCCGGAGAGATACAACGTACCGATCTCGACGGCCGGACGCAGCCGCCACGGTGCGGTCCAGCCCCAGCGCAGGTAGCCGCCCTGGGCCGCCCGATCGACCTCCCCGCGTTCGCCCGTCTGGATCGCTCCTTCTCCGATCAGGTGCATCCCGGTCTCGGGGTTGTGCGCGAACCGGCCGCCGAGCGCGGTGGTGTGCTGCTTCGGATGGACCGCTCCGCCCGCCCGCCTCGTCTCCCCCCGCTGATCGCGGTGCAGCAGGTACGCCTCGATCGCCTCGCGCCGTCCGAACAGCGCGTAAAGGTCCTCGTCGCGGGCTTCGGTCCCGAACGCCTCGTCGTCGAGCTTCGCCGTCAGCAGATCGGCCGAGAAGCCGTGTCCCTCCCACATCAACCGGATCGCGTCGAAGTAGGCCGATCCCGAGCCGTCGGCGGGCGTGCCGTCGAAGACCAGGAATCCCTCGCCGAACATCAGGTTCTGCCGTCCGATCTTCAGCGAGACTCCGGAACCCTCCGGTCCCCGCAGCACGGCCCAGCCGGCCTCGAGCGCGATCTTCCCCTCCGGATCCCGCAGGCCGGATCCGTTCGGCCCGCGTCCCCAGCGCTGCTCGTTGCCCAGGCCGATGTGGATCCGCAGCCTCTCGGTCGGATCCGCTTCGACCCAGAACCGGGTCCGGAATCGATAGAATTCGTAGGAATCGTGCGCGCAATCGCACAGGTCGAGGAGGTTGTCGAACCCCTCGCCCCGCAAGCGCAGCTCCCCGCCGAAGCGCGGCGTCTCCGCACCGGAAACACCGAGCGAGAGCACCCAGAGGAAGGCCGCAAGAAGCGGTGCGGCCGGTCGCTTCGTCATCCCACACCCCCCACCGGTGTGCGAAGCTACCGGCCGCCCCGCTCCGCGTCAAGCGCGCGGCCCGTTCAACGCAGGATCACGAGGCGCTCCCGCTCGCGCGTCCCGTCGGCCCGGAAGACCGTCAGGTAGATGCCCGACGACACGGGCCGTCCGCCGTCGTCCCGGCCGTCCCAGACGACCGCGTGTCCGCCCGCGGGACGGACCCCCGACACGAGCGTCCGGACCCGTCGGCCGCGCACGTCGTAGATCGCCAGGTCGACCTCGGTCTCGACGGCGAGCGAGAAGCGCACCGTCGATCCGTCCCGGGCGGGGTTCGGCCGGGCGCCGAGCAGCGCGGTCGCCGCCGGCGCCTCGGACAGACCGGCCGTGGCCCGCACGATCCGGACCGGCTCGCTGACGATCTGTGATCCGACCCCCTCGGGGT
>WJJW01000327.1 GCA_014729455.1 Candidatus Eiseniibacteriota bacterium | reverse complement strand
TGCGGCGGATGTACGAGGAGGGGGAGGACATCTTCTACTACCTCACCCTCTACAACGAGAACTTCACGATGCCGGCGATGCCCGAGGGAGCCCGGGAAGGGATCCTGCGCGGTCTGTACCGGTTCCGCGAGGCGCCGGAAAAGCGCAAGCAGTTCGCCCAGATCCTCGGCAGCGGCCCGATCCTCGCGCAGGCGCTGCGCGCCCAGGAGATCCTCTCCGAACGATACGGAGTCGCCGCGGACGTCTGGAGCGCAACGAGCTACGGGGAGCTGCGACGCGAGGCTCTGGAATGCGATCGCACGAACCGCCTGCATCCCGGCAAGCGGCGGCGCCGCCCGACCGTCACCCGCGTGCTCGAGGAGACGAGGGGACCGATCGTCGCGGCGTCGGACTCCATGAAGGCCGTTCCCCACCAGATCGCTCCGTGGGTGCCGCGGAGCTACACGGTCCTCGGGACCGACGGATTCGGGCGCAGCGACACCCGCGAGGTGTTGCGCCGCTTCTTCGAGATCGACGCGGAGCATATCGTTGTCTCGGTTCTCTCCGCCCTCGCGCGGGAGAAGAAGATCGAGGCGAAGGTCGTCGAGAAGGCGATGAAGGAGCTGGGGATCGATCCGGACGTGTCCGATCCGGCCGTGTCGAAGATCCGCGGATAGGCGTCGCGGGCCGATCGGGTCTCAGCGCGGCGCCTTCGCCGCCCGGGCGACCCGGCGGATCGGCTCCAGCAGGAAGGCCGCGCGATCGGTCGTCCGGTAGGCGGCGGCCGGAGGGCCGGTGTCGCGAACGCTTCTCTCGATGAGGCCGGCCCTCTGCAATCCCTTCAGGCGGAGGACGAGTGCGCGGTCGGTCACCGGCTCGAGACGAGACCGCAACACGTGGAACCGCGTCGGTCGGCGGCCGACGGCGGCGAGAATCGGCAGACTCCACTTCCGCCCCGCGGTCGTTTCGAGGCGTCGGGTGCGGATCAGATCCCAGAGGATCAAGGCCGACCGGCCGAGCGCTTCGGCGGTTCCGGCGAGCACGTATTCCGGGCGCAGGGGATGGCCGTAGCCCGGATTCGGAAGCACCCGACCTGCGGCGATCAGCTCGTCGAGCGTCAGGCGAAGCGCGCTCGGCGGTGCGCCGAGCCGGTGGCGGAGAACGACGGACCGTTCTCCCTTTGCCCGCGCGAGCTCGGCGAGGACGGGCAGGGCCCACCGACGATGGCAGAGGGCGATCAGTCCTTCCAGGGGCAGATCGGGCGTGGGGGGCCTCCTTTCCGGCGCCGCTTCGAATCGTGGCGCTCCGTTCTTGGTCGACAGGTTCAAGGAATATAGTTACTATACTTTCTGTGACTCGTCCACGAATTCGGAACGAACTCTGATTGCGGGAGGAAACCATGACTCTTGATCTGGGATACAAGGGGGACGTGACCCTGGCGATCCAGGCATCGGACGTGAAGGCGGCGATCCGATGGTACGAGGAGCGCCTCGGCTTCAAGCTGCTCTACCACCTGGAGGGGATGGGTTGGTGCGAGTTGTCGACTCCGGTGGAGGGGGTGTCGCTCGGCATCGGCCAGGCGGAGAAGCCGAGGACCGGAGCGGGCCCGGTGCCGACGTGGGGGGTCCAAGACATCGCGGCGGCCCGCAAGAAGCTGGAAGACGCGGGGGTGCGCTTCGACGGGGAGACGCAGGAGATTCCCGAGATGGTCAAGCTGGCCACCTTCTACGATCCGGACGGGAACGCCTACATGCTCGTGGAGAGCCTGGCGAAGGAGTAGGAAAGCGGCGGCCGGGCTTCACGAAACCTGGTCGACGAGGGCCGGGCAGCCCGTCTCCTCGGGGGGGAAAGGCGCGCCCTCAGGGCGGTTGGAAGGCGATCTGGCGGGTGTCGCGTTTCCCGATCACTCCGGCGTCTCGTTCCCATTGAGGACGACCTCGAATCCGAGGCGCGCAAACTCGCGCTGCAAGAGGTCGAGAAGGTCTCCTTCGCCGTAGAATCGCATAGTACAGAAGTGCCGGCCGTCGGATTCTTGCCAGTTCGCTTTGTACAGCACCTGGACCCGGAACCGCGGTTCGCTTTGAAGCACCGACAGAACCTCGCGGCACTCCCGCTCCAACCTCGATTCGTCAGAAGCGGCCTGCAGCTCATAGTGCGCATCGCGAGCGGTCAGCTCGACAAAACGCTCCATTGTCCACCCCCACGAGGGAAGTCTCTGCATTCGCGGGCCGTCATTCGGCCCCGCTTTCTGGTCAAAGCGGCCGTCAGGGGTCTTCGAGAACGAAACCGGTCCGAGGTCGTCGCAAGCGTTGTTCTAGGAAGACTCGATGGCGGGCGCGATTCCGCAGTGGGGAAGGAGCGGGTCGCGCTCTATAAGGAGACGTTCCCCTGTGGCTCCGACATCGCGTCATGATGACCCGGCGCGGCCCCGCGAGAGGCCGGCGCCCCGCGAAGTCGTCGGAACGGCTCCCCAGTTCCGGGTGCGGGCCGAGCGGCCGCCGGAGACGGGTCCTCGATGCACAGGTCGCAAGGTGCAATCAATCTCCTGTCGCTCAGAGCCATTCACATTCGTCCTGCTCGCGTGTATGAGAACCGGGAGTTTCTGAGTCGAGATGAAGGCCAGCTCCCAGATCTCACCTGGAATGCTAGTCCTCTCGATCGGGCCTCACAACAGCGCAGTTCCTCAGAGAGTTTTCTGGAGAATTCAACACGTTGCCTCCGTCGAGATGTGAAGAGGGAAACAGGTGTCGGTCGGTTCCCTCCTCAGCTCCGTGTGGGCTCCGACGGGGGGAGCCTTTCCTCCGGGGCGACGACCGGCTCATCGGACGGAACCGTCCCTTCGAACGTCCGCGCCCCCTTGCGGAGGAGCCATCCCCAGAAGTGGCCCGGGATGAACAGGTAGGCTCCGAGGAGACCGGCGAGCAGCCGCGGCTCGATTTCCCAGCGGTCCAGAGCCAGGCCCGTGAAGTAGCTGGAGACCGACATGGTCAGCGTCACCCCCGCCATCTCCAC
>WJJW01000326.1 GCA_014729455.1 Candidatus Eiseniibacteriota bacterium | reverse complement strand
CCGCTCCCAGAGGAAGTTGTCGATGAAACCGGTCAATGCCAGCCCGGGACGGTTGATGTCGCTGACGGTGATCGGCTGCCGGCTCGTGATCCCATGTCCGAGGACGCTCAGATTGAGCTGGTGGCCGACCCGCTCGAAGAACTCGCGGACCGACAGTCCGGTCATCGCCGATTCCGCCACGGGAAGGCTACGCCTCCTCCTCGATGAAGCCGAAGTTCCCGTCCGGGCGGGTGTAGACGAGCCCGACCTTTCGGTTCCGGTCGTTGCGGAACATCAGGAATTCGGCGTTGCTCTCCCGGAGGGCGCGGATCGCCTCCTCCACCGAGATCGGATCCCGATGCCATTCGTTGCCGCGAACCACGACCGGACCCCACTCCTCCTCCGGCTCCCCCTCGGGAATCTCGGTCTCCGTGATGGGGGGACCTTCCATGATCGGCCGGCGGACCTTCCGATCCTTCAGCCGGGCGTTGTACTTCTTGATCTGCCGCTCGATCCGGTCGGTGACCCGATCGATGGAGGAGATCATGTCGGGGGTCTCTTCCCGGCTGATCAGCTCCGTCCCGTGCGCGTGAACGGTCAGCTCTGCGATCTGCCGGTGCTTCTCGGAGTCGAGGACGAGGTGCGCCTCGATGATGTTGTTGAAGTAGCGGCCGAGCTTCTGGAGCCGCTTGTGCGCGTGCTCCTTGAGCTGTGGAGTGAGCTGGAACCTTCGTGCGGTCGTGACGATCTCCATCGGCGTTCCTCCTGTTCGTTCTCCAGCCTGTCGTTCCCGCCTAGAGCGGACCGCTCACTCGCCGCCGGCCGCACGGCGAGAGATCCGCTTGCGAAACTGCGCCTTGTCGATCTTCATCTGGTCCCTGTACTTCGCGACCGTTCTCCGTGCGATCTGGATCCCCTCGCGTTGGAGCACCTTCGCGATCTTCTCGTCGGAGAGCGGGCTCTCCTTCGGTTCGCCATCGATCAGCTCCCGGATCCGTTCCTTCACCGCCTTGGCGGAAGCGTCCTCCCCGGTGTCGGTGTGCAGCCGACTCGAGAAGAAGTGCTTCATCGGGAAGACGCCGCGCGGCGTCTGTACGTACTTCGCCTTCGTCACGCGTGCGACCGTCGACTCGTGGATGCCGACTCGCGTGGCGATATCCTGGAGCGTCATCGGCTTCAGATGGGAGACTCCCTTCTCGAAGTACTCCCTCTGCTCGTCGATGATCGCCTCCATGACCCGGACCATCGTCCGCCTTCGCTTCTCGATCGCCTGGATCAACCATCGCGCGGAGTTGAGCCGGCTCTTGATGTAGTCCTTGGTCTTGTTGTCCCCCCCGCCGCCGAGCAGCGCCTCTCCGTAGGCGGGCGAGACGCGGAGCCGTGGGATCGAGCGATCGTTCAGGTAGACCTCGTAGCTGCCGTCGACCTCCTCGACGATCAGGTCCGGGTAGATGTAGCGGACGTCCTCGGTGGAGATCAGGCGTCCGGGATGCGGGAGGAGCGAGCCGATCTGGTCGGTGGCATCCTGGATCCGATCCAGACCGACCTTCAGCTCCCGGGCGATCTCCGCGTGGCGTCGCTTCGTCAGGTTGTCCCACTGGCGGTCGATCACCTGCCAGGCGACGCTCCCCTCGAGCCCCTTCGCGCGAAGCTGGAGAAGCAGACACTCACGCAGGCTGCGCGCCCCGATCCCGGGCGGGTCGCAGCTCTGGAGCTTCTCGACGACCGAAGCCACCGTCTCGATCGGTGCCCCCGTCTGCTCGGCGATCTCCTCGTCGCTGCCCGTCAGGTAGCCCCGCTCGTCGAGCATGCCGACGAGATACTCCGCGAGCTCCTCTTCTTCCTTTCCATGGACGAGCAGTCGGAGCTGCTCGAGGACCGACTCCCCCATCGTCGTTCCCGCGACGGGCACCCGTTCCTTGAACTCCCCCTCCTCGCGCTCCCCTCCCGAGAAGGATCGGTCGTACTCCTCGTGGTAGAGTTCCGACCAGTCCGGCTCCTGCGGCTCCTCCTCCGACTTCGCCTGCTCGGCGTAGTCGTCCTGCGAGGAGGTCTCCGGCTTCGCCTCGGCATCCTTCGGCGCCTCGTCGGTGATCGGATCTTCTTCTTCCAGCTCCAGGACGGGATTGGTGAGGATCTCCTGATGGAGCACCTGCTGCAGCTCCAGAGTCGGAATCTGGAGGAACTTCAGCATGAGCTGGACCTTCTGGGTGATCGCGAGCTGCTGGCGTTGCTGCATCCGAAGGCCGGGTCTCATCTCCATGCGCGTTCCCCCTGCTTCGGCGTCCCTAGAGCCGGAAGTTCTCCCCGAGGTAGATCCGACGCGCTTCCGGGTCCTCCGCGAGCTCCTTCGCGGTCCCGGACAGCAGGATCTTCCCCTCGTACATCAAGTAGGCCCGATCGGTCGAGTTGAGCGTCTCGCGGACCGTGTGATCGGTGATCAGGATCCCCAGGCCCCGGTCGCGCAAACGTCCGATGATCCCTTGCAGCTCCTGGACCGCGATCGGATCGATTCCGACGAACGGTTCGTCGAGGAGCAAGAACGACGGTCTGGTGACGAGCGCGCGGGTGATCTCGCAGCGCCGCCGCTCCCCTCCCGAGAGCTGGATCCCCTTGCGATCCCGAAGGTGGAGGATGTCCAGCTCGCGCAGGAGCTCCTCGCAGCGCGACTCCCGCTCTTCCGGCGGAATCGGCAGGGTCTCCAGGATCGCCATCACGTTGTCCCAGACGCTCAGGCGGCGGAAGACGCTCGGCTCCTGGGACAGGTAGCCGATCCCCCGCCGCGCTCTCTCATACATCGGCAGGTCGGAGATCTCGTCTTCACCCAGGAAGATTCGACCTCCGTGCGGAGGAAGGAGCCCGACGATCATGTAGAAGGTGGTCGTCTTGCCGGCGCCGTTGGGGCCGAGCAGCCCGACCACCTCTCCCGGGGCGACCTCGAGGGTGACCCCGCGCACGACCTCCAGCTTGCCGTAGGAGCGGATCAGCCCCTCGGCCCGGAGCGATCCCGGCGCGGTGCGACGCGGCTCTCCCGGAGGCGGAGCCTCAGTCACCGGGTGCGGCACCGTCGGGGTCGAAGACCTCATCCTCCACCGCCTCCTCGTCGCGGACCGTCGCCCGGACGTTCTCGTAGATCTCGAATCGCTCCAGGTTCGGATCGCTCTCGAACCCGATGCCGGTCAGGACGTCCTCGCCGCGGGTGAGCCGCACCGCGACCGGGGAGGTCACCTTCGCGTTCCGGCGATCCCAGGCCAGCTCTTCGGTCTCGAGCCGGTTGCCTTCCGGCGTCACCACCACGACGTTTCCCAGGGCGACCAGCCGCCCTTGCTCGGAGGCGACCCGGCCGCTGTCCGAGGTCAGGACCGATCGGATCTCGCCGCTCCCCTGATAGAAGGTGACGTGCAGCCCTTCCAGGCGCGTCGGCCCTCCCGACTCCCTCTTCCAGGCGCGGTCCGCCCGAAGGATCCATTCGAGCCGCCCCTCGGTCGTCTCCCGCAGCTCGAGGTTCCGGAAACGCTGTCCCGTTTCCGCCTCCGTCTCCGGTTGCGGATCCGATCCCGGATCCGCGCAACCGACCGCTGCGAGCAGCAGGACGAGAACCGCGATCTTCCCGACTCCACCGCTCATGAAACCAGACCCACTGCTCCGGACTGCGACGGATCAGCTCCTCCAGAGCCCGGTTGACCGCCTCGGTCGCGGCGCGAAGGTCCCCGCGCCGGTCCGAGGTCCGGGGGACACGGATCGCCGGTAGGATCGTGATCCGGTGCCGGCCGTCCGGCTCCATGCCGATCGCCAGCGGGACGATCGGGGAACCTGCGCTCCGGGCCAGGGCGGCCGGGCCGATCGGCGTGCGGGAGGGGATCCCGAAAAACGGGACCGGGAGCGAGGCGCCCCGGGTCTGCTGGTCGCAGAGAATGCCCAGGATCGCGCCCCGGCGCAACGCGCGCGCCGCCCGGAAGAGGCCTCCGTCCCGGGAGAGCGGGACCACCCCGGCAGCTTCCCTCCGGGTCCGGACGAACCGATCGAAGTCGGGATCGCGAAGGGGACGCGCCAGGACGCGGACCGGCAGCCCCCGCCGGGCGTAGTAGGCGGCCGCCAGCTCCCAGCTGCCGATGTGCCCCGTCGCCGCGACGACGCCGCGTCCCTCCCGGTAGGCGTCGAGGAGATGCCGCTCCCCCTCGCCCCGGACCAGCCGCCGCAAGCATGGTCCGCTCAGCCGATCGATCCGCAGGAAGTCGACCGCGTTGCAGGCCAGAACGCGGAAGCTCCGCCTCGCCAGAGCGGAACCCTCCCCCCGCCCGGCGAGCCGGGCGCGTTCGATGTTCGTTCCTGCGATGCGGCGGTGCCGCGGAAACCCGAGCCATGCCACCTCCCCCAGGAACCTCCCGAACGCCAGAGCAATCGGGCGCGGCAGCGCCTCCAGCGGCCAGAGAACGGCGCGAAGCAGAAGAAAGCGGATCCTTCGCCGGCACCTCTTCCCAGGCGTCATCCGAACCTCCACGGCCCATGCTAGGCAGCGGGTCCGGCCGGATCAAGCGTGCAAGCATGGACTATGCCAAATGGGTCGTCGAACCCATGCCGAGGCGCAGGCAGTCGTGCAGGTGGATGACTCCGTCCGGCTTGCCGTCCGGGTCCACGACGATGAGCGATGTGATCGGTCCCTCAGGGTTCGTCTCCATCCGGTGGACCGCGCTCGCGAGAAGCTGGTCCCCTTCAATGGTTTTCGGACTTCGAGACATGACCTGTAGGACTTTGAGGCCGTCGGTCGAGCCGAACCGGTGGAGCGAGCGCCGGAGATCGCCGTCGGTCACGATCCCGATCAGCTTTCCGGCCCGGTCGACGACCGTGGTCATCCCGAGGCGCTTGTCGATCATCTCGACGAGGGTCTCCTGGAGGGAGGCCCCCTCCCGGACCCGCGGGAGCCGCTCCCCGGTCCGCATCACGTCGCGGACCCGGAGCGTGGTGACCTGTCCGAGCACCCCGCCCGGGTGCAGCAGGGCGAAGTGCTCCTGCGTGATCCCCTTTTCCTCCAGAACGAGCAGGGTGAGGATGTCCCCGAGCACCTGGAAGACGGTCGTGCTGGTGGTCGGGACCGTCTCGATCACCCCCGCCTCGCGGATCGGGCCGACGTCGAGGACGAGGTCGGAGAGCCCTCCGAGCGTCGATGCCGCTCGCGTGACGATCGCGATGATCGGCACGCCGAGCTTCTTGCAGGTCGGCACCAGCTCCAGCAGCTCCCGGCTCTCCCCGCTCTTGCTGAGGAAGACGCCGAGATCCTCCGGTCCGACCAGCCCGAGGTCGCCGTGCATCGCCTCGACGGGATGCAGATAGACGGCCGGCGTCCCGGTGCTCCGCAGGGAGGCGGCGAGCTTCGAGGCGACGATCCCGCTCTTGCCGACTCCGCTGATCAGCACGCGCCCCCGGCAGCCGACGATCCACTCGACGGCCTGCTCGAACTCAGGCTGCCCGCAGATCGCGTCCAGCCGGCGGACCCCGTCGACCTGGGCGGAGAGGATCTCGCGGGCGCGCCGGGCCAGCCGGGTCACATCCTCCCCCGCGTCACCTGCTCCGCCGCCAGCCGCTTCCAGTCCCGCATCTCCTCGAGGAGATCGGGGACCTCCGCGAGCGGGAGCTGGGTCTTCGGGTCGCTGCGCGCGCGGTCCGGATCGGGATGGGTCTCGAGGAACAGGCCGTCGGCCCCCGCGGCGAGCGCCGCGCGGGCGAGCGGGCGGGCGAACCGGCGCTCTCCTCCCGCGCCGGGATGCTGGAGAGAATGGGTCACGTCGAAGACCACCGTCCCGCTGAAGCGGCGCATCGTCTCGATCCCGCGCATGTCGACGACGAGATCGCGGTAGCCGAAGCTCGTGCCGCGCTCCGTCGTCCAGAACTCCCCGTCCGAACGGACCGCCCGGAGCTTCTCCAGAGCCCGCTCCATGTCCTCCGGGGCCAGGAACTGCCCCTTCTTCACGTTCACCGCGCGCGCGCGTGCCGCGGCCTCCTGGAGCAGCGCGGTCTGCCGGCACAGGAAGGCGGGGATCTGCAGCACGTCGGCGACGGCGGCGGCGCGCGCGACCTCGCCGGTCTCGTGGACGTCGGTCAGGATCGGCAGACCGCTCGCCTCGCGCACGCGCGAGAGGATCCGCAACCCCTCCTCCGGCCCGGGACCGGTATAGGACTCGACGTCCGAACGGTTCGCCTTCCTATACGAGCTCTTGTAGACGAGCGCGATCCCGAGGCGCGCGCACGTCTCCTGCAGTCGCTCGGCCGTCTCGAGGGCCAGCGCCTCGCTTTCGATCACGCAGGGACCCGCGACGACGAAGAGTCGATCCTGGGGGAGGTCCCGGCCGAGGAACCGCGCGATCCTAGCCGGCACGCCGGCTCCCGTTGTGGGCGACCGCCGCCCGGATGAACTCCCGGAACAACGGATGGGCCCGGCGCAGTCGGCTGCGCAGCTCGGGATGGAACTGCACGCCGACGAACCACGGATGGTCCGGGAGCTCGACGATCTCGACCAGGTCGTTGTCGGGGCAGATGCCGGACATCCGAAGGCCCGACTCGGCGAGGGCCGAACGATACCGGTTGTTCAACTCGAACCGATGGCGGTGGCGCTCGCGGATCTCGTCGTCCCCGTACGCCGCGTGCGCGTGGCTTCCCTCCTCGATCCGGCAGGGGTAGGACCCGAGGCGCATCGTCCCCCCCTTTTCCCCGTCATGGGTCTGGCCGGGAAGCAGATCGATGACCGGATGCGGCGTGGCATGGTCGAATTCGGTCGAGTTCGCGCGCGCCAGCCCCGCCTCGCGACGCGCATGCTCGATCGTGGCGCACTGGAGGCCGAGACAGATCCCGAAGTACGGCACCTTCTTCTCCCGCGCGTACCGGACCGCCATGATCATCCCTTCGATCCCGCGTTCTCCGAACCCGCCCGGGACCAGGATCCCCCCGACGTCCTCGAGCAGGGCTTCGGCGCCCTGCTTCTCGATCTCGTCCGACTCGATCCAGCGGATCTCCACCCGCGCGTCGTTCTCGACGCCGGCGTGCGTGATCGCCTCGACGATGCTCTTGTACGCGTCGTGGAGGTGCGTGTACTTCCCGACGATCGCGATCGACACCACGGAGGAGGCTTCATGGATCTTCCGGACCAGCTCCTCCCAGCTCCGCAGATCGATCGATCGCTCCGGCTCCAGAGCGAGCTGCTCCTGGATCAGGCGGTCCAGGCCGCCGCGGTGGAAGAGGAGCGGGCACTCGTAGATCGACCGGACGTCGGGTGCTTCGATGACCGCGCGGACCGGCACGCTGCAGAACAGGGCGATCTTGTCGCGGACGTCCGGCCCGAGACCGACCTCGGTCCGGCAGAGGAGGATGTCGGGCTGGATCCCGATCTCGCGAAGCTCCTTGACGCTGTGCTGCGTCGGCTTCGTCTTCACCTCGCGCGCCGCCTTGATGTACGGGACGAGGGTCAGATGGATGAACAGCGTCCGCTCCCGTCCGAGCTCGAGGCGGAGCTGGCGGATCGCCTCGAGGAACGGAAGCGACTCGATGTCGCCGACGGTCCCGCCGATCTCGACGATGTCGATGTCCGCGCCGACCCGCTGCGCGTGATCGGTCATCGATCGCTTGATCTCGTCGGTGACGTGGGG
>WJJW01000325.1 GCA_014729455.1 Candidatus Eiseniibacteriota bacterium | reverse complement strand
GTCCGCGCCAGCTCGCGCTCCGCCGACAGGTGGTGGAACGCCGGGGCCGACTCGATCAGGTACCGACCCTCTTCATCGGGGAGGGTTGCGAGATTGATCAGATGGATCTGCCCGTCCGGCACGACGAAGACCCGTCGCGCCCCCTCGAGGTAGGGCTGCACCGGATCCCAGATCGCCTCCCGCAGGGCGATGGCCTCCTTCCGATATGCGGCGAGCGCCTCACTCGGTTCCCGGTCCGTCCGCAGCACCCCGGCCGAGACCTCGCGCTTCCACGCGGAGATCCGGGCGTCGATCCCGGAGGCCGGGCCGAGCGGGACGTGGATCGGTCCCTCCGCGTCCGGTGCCAGGATGAACGCGGCATAGCACAGGCTCGCGTTCGGATCGTCGGGGAGTCCGGACGTGTGGCGGAGATGGAGGAGGTAGGCGACGAGCGCTCCGCCGCCGGGAAGCGCGCGACGCACGTCTTCGTACCCGACTCGATCCCGCGTCGTCTCTCGGGCGCCCGAGCCGGTCGCCGCCGCCAGCTCCCGTTCCGCCGCCTCCATCTCCTGTCGGACGGACTCCAGCGTCGCCAGGTAGGTCCCCGGATCGTCGTCTTGCGGTCCGCGCACGTGCAGGTTCGCCAGCCGCGTGCTCGCATCCCGGTAGGCATCCAGGCGTTCGCGGACGTCCGGATCCCGATGACGCGCCCGGTCTTGTGCGCGTTCGGCCATCACGTCGAGGACCAGTGCGCGAGAGCGGATCAAGGCGTCCCAGACCTGCGCGGTCGGGATCACGTCGGCTTCCTTCTCCAGGATGGTGGCCAACAAGTCGAGCCCCGTGCTCCGGCTTCCCGCGTAACGGAGCGCCTGTCGCTCGGGAAGGGCTCGCGAGGTGAGCCGGAGATGTTCCCTGGAGATCTGCTCGACCTCGAGGGCGCGCCGCGCCGCGGCCTCGAGGTCGCCGCGCAGATGCTCCGCGTAGGCGAGGTTCAGACCATACTCTGCGGCAAGCGTGTGATCGGTCCCGATCTTCTCGGAGACGATCCGGAGCGCGCGCTCGAGTCGGGTGCAGGCATCGGCGAGACGCCCCTCCCGCATGGCGATCCGACCGAGGGAACGGAGCGCCTCGGCGACCTTCGGGTGATCTTCTCCCATCGTTTCCTCGCGGATCTCCAGGACGATCTCGTGCTGTCGCTTCGATTCGTCCAGGTTCCCCTCCTGGAAAGCGAGACGGCCCAGTCCCTCGTGAAACGCGCTGATGTGGGTGTGCGCGGGACCGTAGATCGCTTCCCAGATCGATCGGCCGCGCTCGATCCGCTCCCGCGCTTCGGCGTACCGGCCGAGGTGCCAGAGCTCGTTGCCCAGGTTCAGCAAGGCCTCGGCGAACCGCGGGTGCTCTTCGCCGTTGAAGGTTCGGCGGATCTCCAGGCAGCGTTCCCTGAGGGACAGCGCCTCGGCGTGGTCCGCGAGCGAGGTGTAGATGTTGGCCAGCAAGCTGTAGGCGAACGCGAGGTCCTCGGTCTCCATCCCTTCCGCTTCGAGGAGCGCGATCTGGTCCTCGAGGATCGCCTGCGCTTCGGTGTAATCACCGAGCTGGATGTAGTTGTTCGCGAGGTTCCCGCGGATCGAGACGGCGACCGGGTGGAGGCGCCCACCGGAGTTCTCGACCAGTTCGAGAGCGCGCGCGTAGAGCGGCAGCGACCCGGCGAAGTCGGAACGGGAGAAGCGGATGTTCGCCAAGGCGTTGATCGACGAGGCGATCTCGTGGTGACCTGGCGGAAGCGATGCCTCCCGGATTCGGAGGATCCGCTCGAAGATCGGTTCGGCGCCGGCGTAGTCGCCCCCCATCGCGCGGATGACGCCGATGTTGAAGAGGCTGGTGGCGACCTCCAGGTGGTCGGAGCCGTACTGCATCTCCTTGATCTCGACCGCCCGACTCGCCAGTTGAACGGTCTCTTCCTCTTGGCTGCGTCCGCTTTGCCACAGGCAGACCACGAGGCGGTCGAGGATCCTCCCGACCTCGGACGAGGAACGACCCGACTCCGCCTCATACTGCTCGAGAAGGCGACGGAGCAACGCCTCGGCCTCGGCGAAGGCTCCACGCTGCATCAGCGCCGTCGAATGATCGAGGGAATCGGAGAGCGCCGATCGCTCCCCGGAGACGGGTCCGTCGCCTGGCGTCGCTTCCTCGGTTTCGGACGGACGGGCGATGGTCGTCGAAAGCAAGAGGAGGATCGCCAAGACCGGTGCGCACAGGGCGGCTCGAGCAGTCAACCGCATCGGAAATACCCCCTGGGGTTGGCTCATGGGTATGACCGTTTCCCCACGGAACGGCCGCCTCTGATGATACATCGGCCGGGTCGGCCGACAAAATCGTCCGCGGATCGGTCCGTGTGTCAGCGACCCGGGTTGACCAGATCGATTTGTCGGACCCAGACTCCCTGGCTCCGCTCCGAGCGGCCGCTCAGCCGGCGGGCCATGGTGAAGGCGACCCGACCGTTGGGGCCTTCGGGAGATCGATCGGTCTCGTGGAGGAGTCCGATCCCTCGGAGACCGGAAAGAGCGCGGCGGTCGAGCGGAATCGCACGCTCGGAAGAGGCCAGCTTCGGGGTGGGGAGCATCGCGAGAGTGCTCTCGAACTCCTCGAGCGCTTCCGGACTGGCGACGATCAGCAGATGCTCGGTTCCTCCGGCGCTCGAGACGCCCCAGCTGTAGGTTCGTCCGTCCTTGTCGGGCGGCAGCCGGTGGACCGAACGGCCCGGAAGGGGGTTGGCGAGTGCGTGGCCCGGTAGAGGGAACAAGAGGAACGCCTCGCCCCGATCGTCTTCCGCCAGAACATAGACGTGCAACGGTCGCGACGCTTCGAACTCGAGGAAGAGCCGATCCCCCGGTGCCACGCGGGCACCCGGCAGCAGCTCCTCGACCGTTCCCCCACGGACCCGATGCAGAGAGGCCTCGACCGTATAGAGCGTCGGTTTCAGCAGACCGGGCCAGACGAAGAGGATCAGTGCGACCACTACGGCCGCCGCCAAGGCGAGCCCGACCGCGATGCGGGTTCTCCGATGAGTGGGGGGGGGAGGGGCGGGCGCTTCGTCGATCCGCCCTTCCGGGGAGGTGGTGCGGGTCCCCGTCGATCTCGCG
>WJJW01000324.1 GCA_014729455.1 Candidatus Eiseniibacteriota bacterium | reverse complement strand
TCGATCTCCGCCTCGCCGGCGAGCAGGCGGATGCGTCGCAGATCGAGGAGGTGCCGGCCGGGATCGGGGAGCATCCCGAACCGGTCGCGGATCTCCTCCTCGAGGGCGGAGAGCGCGTCCAAGTCCTGCGTGTCGGCGATCGATTTGTACAAGGTCATCTTCTCGCGGTTGTCGGGAACGTACTCGTCGGGCAGGTAAGCCTCGATGTCCGTCACCACGCGGGCGTCGGTCTTCCGCTCGGGCGCGATCCCCTTCAGTTCCCGAACCGTCTCGTCGAGCAGCCGGCAGTACAGGTCGAAGCCGACGTTCAGGATGAAGCCGTGCTGCTCGGCGCCGAGAAGGTTGCCCGCTCCGCGGATCTCGAGGTCGCGCATCGCGAGCTGGAAGCCGGAGCCGAGATCGCCGAACTCCTCGATCGCCTTCAGCCGCTTCTGGGCCGTCTCGGTGATCGAGCGGTACGGCGGGACGAGGAGATAGGCGTACGCCTTGCGGGCCGAGCGGCCGACCCGGCCGCGGAGCTGGTAGAGCTGCGCGAGGCCGAAGGTGTCGCCCCGGTTGATCAGGATCGTGTTGACGTTGGGGAAGTCGAGCCCGGACTCGATGATCGTCGTGGAGACGAGCACGTCGTACTCGCGCTCCAGGAACGCCCGCATCACCTTCTCGAGATGGTGTTCCCGCATCGCGCCGTGGGCGATGGCGAGGCGGAGGTGCGGCACGAGGCCGGCGAGGTAGTTCGCCATCGCGTCGATCGACTCGATCCGGTTGTGCACGAAGAACGCCTGGCCGCCGCGATCCGCCTCGCGCATGAGCGCGTGGGCGATGACGTCGTCGCGGAACTCGACGATCTCGGTCTGGATCGGACGCCGGTCCCGCGGCGGCGTGTTGATCGTCGTCATGTCGCGGCCGCCCGAAAGCGCCATGTGCAAGGTCCGGGGGATCGGGGTGGCCGTCAGGCTCAGGACGTCGACCGTCTCGCGGATCTTCTTCAGCTTCTCCTTGTGCGCCACGCCGAAGCGGTGCTCCTCGTCGATGATCAGGAAGCCGAGGTCGCGGAAGCCGACGTCCTTGCTGACCAGCCGGTGGGTACCGATGACGACGTCGACCTTCCCTTCCTTCAGATCGCGGATCACCACCTTCTGCTCGGCGGGAGAACGGAAGCGCGAGAGCATCTCCACACGGATCGGGAAGTCCTCCAGGCGCTCGCGGAACGTGTCGTAGTGCTGCTCGGCGAGCAGCGTCGTGGGGACCAGGACCGCGACCTGCTTCTCGCCCATCACCGCCTTGAAGGCGGCGCGGATCGCTACCTCGGTCTTTCCGTAGCCGACGTCGCCGCAGACGAGCCGATCCATCGGTGCGTCGGATTCCATGTCGCCCTTGACCTCGGAGATCGCCGTGAGCTGGTCGGTGGTCTCCTCGTACGGGAAGGCCAATTCGAGCGCCGACTGGGCGTCGGTGTCGGGTCCGAACCGGTGGCCGGGGCGTGCCTTGCGGACCGCCGCGGTCCGCAGCAGCTCCTCGGCCATGTCGCGGATCCGCTTCTTGATCTTCGCCTTCGTACGCGCCCAGCTCGGGCTGCCGAGACGATTCAGCGCAGGCCGGTGCCCCTCCTCGGCCGAGTAGCGTTGCACCAGGTTGAGCTGGTCGACCGGAATGTACAACTTGTCCCCGCCCGCGTACTCGAGGGTCATGCAGTCGGTCTCCTGGCCGTTGACCAGGAGCCGCGACATGCCGCGGTAGATTCCGATCCCATGATCGATGTGGACGACGAAGTCGCCCGGTCCCATCGCGAGCAGCTCTTTCAGCGAGATGCCGCGGCTGAAGCGGCGGCCGACCGTCCGGTGGCGGGTGCGGGCGAAGATCTCGTGGTCGGTCAGGACCGCCAGTCCGATCTCGGGGATCTCGAACCCGGCGGCGAGGTTGCCCACGTGGAACCGCGCGGGGACCGGGTGGAGCAGGTCGGAGAGCCGCTCCCGATGCGCTTCGGTGTCGCAGAGGATGTGGATCTCCGGACAGGTCTCGCGCAGGCGGAGGAGGTAGGTGCGGGTCAGATCGAGGTTCCGGCCGAAGCGCTCCGCCGGCCGCGTCGCCAGGGCCCGCGTCTCGCCGGCGACGATCTCGTCGGTCCCCCCGAGGTCGATCCGGACGAAGGGGTCGTCGGGGAACAGCGGCGCGAAGATCTCGGCCGGAGGCGAGACGATCCGCTCCTCCTTGGAGGCGGCGTCGGCGCCGGCACCGGCCGCCTCGTCCCAGCCCTCGGAGGCGCTCTCGACGGCCGCGGGCTGGTCGACGACGATCCGGGGGGACTCGCCGAGATAGGCGTTCGGCGGGACCAGCGGGATCCCATAGAAGCCGGCCAGCCACTCCGCGCCGTCGAAGACCGGCTCGTCGCGGACCAGCTCCACCAGCTCGTCGTCCCCGCCGGCATCGCGGATCCGCTCGGCGGCGGCCGCTCTCTCCTCGGCGGTGGGGACCAGCATGCGGGTTGGGAGAATCGCCATCTCTTGCAAGGTGGAGACCGATCGCTGGGAGAAGACGTCGAGGATCCCGCCGCGGCGGCTGGCGTCGCCGTACTCGCCGACCTGCGGGTTCAACTCGTAGCCGGCGGCGATCAGGTCGTCGGCGAGGCGGTCGGGGTCGATCTCTTCGCACACGCGGAGGATCCGGATCATCGCGCGCAGCCGTTCCGGCGACGGCACGCGGTGCATCCACGCCGACGGCGTGGTCACGACGACCCGCAGGTCCTGGTAGAGCGGGAGCGCCCGGGTCGGTCCGAGGGCGAGCGCGCTCAGGATTTCCGCGCGGACCGGCGCGACCGGATCGAGCAGATGGTGGACCTCGTACGGCGCGTGGCCGGTCTCGGGCAGGTGGACCGCTGCCCGCCGGCCCAGAAGGAACTCGAGATCCTCGCGGATCTCCTCGGCCGCGTTGGTCTCCGGCGTGATCAGGAGGATCGGCGCGCTGCGCTCACGGGCGAGCGCGGCGGCCAGCAGCGAGCGGGTCGATCCGGTCAAGCCGCGCAGGCGAACGCGTTCTGCCCCGCCCCGAAGATCTGCGAGGACCTCCGCTATGGCGGGCCAGGTCGTGAACCTCTCGAGAATCGTCTTCTGGATCGAGAGGTCGGTCCGGGCGTCCGCGGTCGGCATGGTTGTGCCGCGATTGTAGCGCGGATCCACGCCGGTGTGCCGGGCGGAGTACCGCGTCGGAAAGCCGCTCTACCCCTCCGAGAACCCGATCTGCAGCGAATCGCGCAGCTCGCCGGCGATCTGGTTGAGCTTCGCGTCCGTGCGGAAGCCGACCGCCTGCGCGGCGCCGACGATCACCGAGTAGGCCGCCTTCGTCGGCACGCCGATCTGCTCGCCGATCTTGAGGATCGCTGCGCCTTCGGGGTCCATCAGGGCGCCGTCGGCGAGCGCGATGTCGGCGAGGCGGGAGAGGATGAACCGGCGTTCCTGCACCGATCCCTGCTCCTGCACGATCTTCGCCTCCTCGGGCAACTTGGCGACGATCTCCTCCGCCTTCGTCACGATCTCCTTCTCCGGCTCATCGGTGAACCAGCGCTGGAGGATATGGATGAGGATCTTCACCTCGTCATCGGTGATGTCCCGATCGGCGCTCAGGATCTGCGCGCCGCCGAGGGAGATCACCCGCATGACCGCCTCGTGGAGGCGGTTCCCCGGATAGCGGCGCGAGAGCTGTACGAGCTCGTCGACCCCTTGCTCGAGGTCGCCGTCGGAGATCGCCTTGCCGTCGACCGGGAAGCCGTTGCGCTTCGCGCGGTCCGACCGGGAGAAGAGCTGGAGCGCCTTCAACCGGATCGGCAAGAGCGGGTGCGAGGCGAACGACTCGGTGATCATCTCGCGGTGGCCCTTGATCTCGTCGATCTGCGCCAGCAGCGCGTCGATGTCGAGGTTCAGATTCTTCTCGCTCAGGCCGAAGGTCGCCTTCAACAGGCCGCGCGCCGACGCCTTGAAGTCGCGGCTGCCGAGGAGGCCGACCCGATCCGCGCTGATCTCCGCCTTCTTCCGCCAGCGCAGGAAGAGGCTCTCGCCGAGCGGCGGGAGCACGGTGGCCGACGGGTTGTTCGGATCGGTCGAGATCAGGGCGTTGAGGCGGTTGTTGCCGTAGAGGAAATGGCCGATCTCGTGGCCGAGGATCGACCGCAGCTCGGCATCGTCGAGGATCTCCAGGGCGCCGGAGGTGACGCCGATCAGGGAGTGCGCGCCGTCTTCGCGGACGTCGACCGCCGCGAACGCGTTCACCTTCTGATCCGGCAAGCAGAAGATCTCCTTCTCCGTGGAGATGTCGAGCGCCGTGCAGAGATCGCTGAAGATCCCGTAGATGCGCGGCGAGATCCGCTCGGTCAGCCGGATCCCATGCTTGAGCAGCTTCTCCCGGATCCCCTGATCCTGGTTGCGGCGCTCGGCCTCGAACGCTTCGAGGTAGTCGCCGACCCGGTAGGTCTCCAACAGCTCCTGAACGTCGCGCGCATCGCCGCGGTACCGTACGTCTTGCCAGTCGATCGCCATTCTCTCCCTCCCCCGTTCGGTTTCGTCCGCCACGCGATTGTACGGATTCGGCGCGGGTCAGAAAAGCCGAATCGACTGCCAGAGATAGAGGATCCCGCCGGCAAGCAGGATCGATCCCAGGAAGAAGCGGAATCGATGCGCGGAGTGCGCCCGGCCGAGCTTCGCCCCCCAGTGGTTGCTCGCGAGATAGGCGGCGAAGCAGACGGCGACCACGAGCCAGTCGACGTCTCCTCGGGAATGGTACTTCACGACCGCGCCGATGCTGACCGGCGGAAGCAGGATCGCCAGGGAGATCGCGCGGGCGTCGTCCTTTTCCATGGCGAAGAGCCGGCCGAGCAGCGGGACGAGGAGCACGCCGGCGCCGATCCCGAAGGTCCCGCCGGCGACGCCGACGAACGCGCCGAGAAGCGTCATCGAGGCCGCGTTCAGGGGGAACAGCGGCGCGCCGGCCACGGCCGGCTTCGTGATCCGGGCGGTCATGTGCCGGATCCCCAGTCCGAGCAGGAGGATCGAGAAGAGGATCCGCAGGGTCTGGTTGTCGAAGAGGTAGGCGATCTCGGCGCCGAGGTAGGAGAAGGCGGCGTAGGTGACCACACCGATGACCACGTAGCGGAGAAGCGGGCGGATCCGATCTTGCATCACGAGGACGCCGGGGAGGGTCATCGGCCCGAGCATGACGGCGAGGACCGTCCCCTGCGCGGCGTGCTGCGGCCAGCCGAGGACGGCGCCGAGCAGGAAGACGAGGAACGGGGCCCCTCCGATCCCGGCGTAGCCTCCGATGAAGCCGACGGCGAGGCCGAACAGGGCGATGAGCGGGAGGTCGGTCACTCCTCGGCGGGCGCGGTCGCCTCGTCGAGGACGAACCGGAACCGGACCTCCGTGTCGGGCGGCTGCTTGACGGGGACACGCTCGGGCGACTCGGCGCTTCCGCCGGCGAGCACCCACTCCCCTTCGATCGCCCCTTGGAGGGACGGGTCGAAGCGGAGTAGGGACTTCTCGACCGCGGCGACCGATCGGACCAGCTCGGGGCGGCCCGTCTCCACGCCGGCCAGGCCGTGGAGGCGGAGCCACTCGATCTCGCTCGGCAGCCGGCGTCCGTCGTCGGCGCGGCCGCTGCCCGGGACTTTCCCTTCGCGGGGTGTGCGGTCGGCATAGAACGCGGAGACGGGAACACGGCGGAGCGCGTGGCCGGAGCGGGAGACGATCGCGTCGCCGGCCGGAACGCGGATCATCTCGGTGCCGTCGGTTTCTCGACGGTAGTGCTCGATGCCGTCCTCGACGCGGAGGAACGTCAGGCCGGGGGGCGCCGACACGAGGAGATGTCCGTTTGGACAGACGCGACGTGTGATCGATGCCCGCCCCCCGCACTCGTCGCAGACGCGTTCGATCGGGACCCCGGCGATGGACGGGGGTGCATCGACGATCGCCGCATCGAACCGGCCGGGGCGATCGTTGAAGCGATCGGGATCGTAGATGCGGCCGTGGTCGGTCACGGACCGGCTGCGTTCCTCGGCGGGCCGGATCGTGGGGCGCCATGCGAGCCGCGACTCCTCGATCGAGGAGAGAAGGGAGACCTCGTGTTCCCCGGTCTCCGTGCGCCGCTCGGCGAGGACGAACGGGCTCAGGTCGAGGGCGCGCTTTCGGCTCGGATCGAGGAGCAGGACAGTCCCCTCGTCGGGCCCATCGCCGCCCTCGATTTCGATCGAGATCCCGAACGGGTCGGGGCCGGTCAGCCGGTGCGCCCTCGGGGAGGTTCCTCCGCTCCGGAGCAGCGGGTACCGCTCGAGGAACCGCAGCCCCTCGCAGATCTCGAGAATCAGCGGGATCGCCTCCGGGAGGTCCGCTTCGGCGAGCTTCCTGAGCGCGCGGCCGTGGTGATGGTCGAAGCCGGGCAGTTCCTGGACGAACGCATGCTCCGGCCGCTGCGCGAGGAACTTCGTGACGCGGCGGGCCTCGATCCTGCAGATCTCGGCGGAGAGCGGAACGTCGAAGGTCTGCTTCGAAACCGCCTTCAGGTAGGAGCGGGTCGGCCGTTCCTCGGCGGCGAGCAGATCGGCGGAGACGCTCGTCAGATCCGCGGCGGCGATGCAGAAGAGGAACCGGTGGATCGTGTCGGTCAGAGCTTGGACACGTTGGCCCGCCTCGTCACGCGTCTCGACCCCCAGCAAGGATCGCAGTCCCCAGGCCAGGGGGAGCGGAAGGTTCTCCGAGATACGGACCGCGACACTTCCTGAATTGCTGGTCGAGCGTGCCATGGTGCTCCTTTCCCGGAGGGAGCATACGCCTCCGCAATGCCACGGGAAAGCGATGAAAGCGGGAGAGATAGCGAAACAGATGGCTGCGCCGACTGGAGAAGCCATTTCCTGGAGGACGCCTGCGTTTGCTGTTGACGTGGTTTTCTGGTGGCTGTTTCCTTCCAAGAAGTTGAAGCGCTCACTGCGAATCTGTGTCCGTCAGGCGCGGACAGTAAACGAAGTACTTGGGAGGAAACATGATGGTCGAAGAAGGGAACCGGTCGTTGGGTACGCGGATCAACGAGATCCGCCGCGAGCGTGGGATGACGCTGGCCGACCTCGAGGAGACTTCGGGCGTGACGAAGGGCTACCTGTCCCAGCTCGAGCGGGGGATCAAGAGCCCCTCCCTGGAGACCGTCGAGAAGGTTGCCCGTGGCCTCGGTGTCTATCTCTCCGATCTGGTACTCGAGACCCGCGGATCGGAGGATTCGCCGGAGGCCCTCCCGCCGGCACTGGCCGAATTCGTGCGGGAGTGCGAGCAGGGTGGCATCCCGCTCACCGCCGCCGACGTCAAGATGCTCGTGGGGATCCGTTACCGGGGAAAGCAGCCGAAGACACCGCACGACTGGGCGATGCTGTTCTATCTGATCCGGGGGATGACGGTCTGATGGCAACAAACGTGCTTGCC
>WJJW01000323.1 GCA_014729455.1 Candidatus Eiseniibacteriota bacterium | reverse complement strand
TCCCCGAGTTCGCCGAGGCGATCTTCGGCCTGCCGGGGGACGGACCCTACCGGCTAGAGGTCCGGTTTCCCGGACGCCGCGACCGGCCGCTGGTCCGCGAGGCGCTCCGGCCCGGCGACCGGATCTCCGTCCTCGAGCCCCGCGATGGTCCCTTCGGCGCCCTCGCCACCGCCGTCGCAGTGCGGCTCCGCGAGATCGCTCGGTGGGCTGCCGGCTCCGGGGTCGTTCCGGCCGTCGTGCTCCTTCTGGCGCACGGTCTTCTGACCGGATTGATCGGATCAGGCCTGTGGGCCCGCAGGAGGGCGCGGGACCTCCTGTTCGCCGCCGCCCTCGGCCTGGTCCTCGTCCCCGCGGTCGCGGCGGCCTCGGTCTGGCCGCTCCATGCTGCCGCACGGGACGTCGGGCGCCTAGCGATCACCGCCTGGGCTCTTGGAGCTGCAGCCGGCGTCGCTACCCGCCTCCTCCGACGGCAGGTGGAAACCTCCGACCCGACCGTCGTCCGGATCCTCTTGATCGAGGAGCTGAAGGGATTCACCCACGCCGGTTGGGTGAAGGATCTTCAAGGCGCCGAAGCACTCGCACGCAGCCTGGCGGACATGCCCGATTTGTTGGAGGTTCGCAAGCGCTTGCAGGATCGACTGGCGCGGCTCGAAACGATCGTCCAGCCCCAGCTCGCGGGGATCGGAAGGCTCCTGCCGAAAGCCGATCTGAGCCCCGCCCTGGTCCGCCGGTTCGCGGAGGCGTCTCAGCGGTTGAGCGCCGGGGCCGATCAGCTGCGTGGGACCGAGCGGAACGAGAAGCCCGCGCTCCTCGGTCTCGCCGAAGGAGCCGGACAGGTTCGCGCGACGGTCGGAGAGCTGTTCGAAACCCTCGGCGAGCAGTTCCAGTACGACCTCAATCGAAGGCTCCCCCTCATCATCGACAAGGTCCGGGAGTCTCATCAGAGTGTTCGGATCGCGGCGAACTGCTCCCCCTCCTTCCCACCCGTCTTCGCCGTCGCCGGCCCCCTGGACAGCATCCTGGAGAACCTGGTCCAAAACGCTGCCCGGGCGGCCTTCGACAATGCCTCCGTACGGAAGCCGAGGGTCGCCGTGGAGGGGCGCGCGCTCGGGGGATTCGTAATCCTCACGATCAAGGACAGCGGAAAGGGGATCCCGCCCGAGCGGCTCGATCCCGGCTTCGCGGCGACCCGTGCGAACGCGTTCGAAGAGCATGGATCCGGTCTGCCGTTCGCCGTCAAGTGGGTCCGGCTCTTCGATGGAAAGCTCGAGGCGATCGAGACGTCCCCGGAGTCCGGGACGGTTCTGTCGCTCTCGCTGCGGATCGTCCGTCCCGGGGGGACGTCACAGCCCCGATCCCGAACCGTTTCGGCCCCCCCCCAAGCTGCTGCAAAGGAGCCCTCCCATGATCCCCGATGACCGCAACGAGGAGCTGCCCCTGGTCCTGATCATCGACGACGACCCGAGCTTCTGCGCTGACGTGGAGGCGCTCCTTCTCCCGGAGTACCGCGTACGCAGCGCCGCCTCGGGAGCCCCGGGGCTGCGGATTCTGCAAGACGAGGGACCGATCGCCGTGATCCTGGACCTCTTCCTGGAGAAGGGGGAGAACGGCCTGTTCGTCCTCAGCGACATCATCGAGCGGTCACCGTACATCCCGGTGGTGATCGCCACCGACCACGCGTCCCCGGAAACCCGTACCGAGGCTCTCGAGCGCAAGGCCGCCTTCTTCGTCGAGAAAGCGGCCGGCCGAGGCGAGCTGATCGCCGTCCTGCGGAAGTGCATCGAATCCGCGCAGCAGAGACGAGCCGCCGACTATAGCAGGAAGAAGGAGGAGGAGGCCGAGCGCGATGGGTTCATCGCCTCGTCGCCCGCGATGCGAGAGCTGAGCGCGAAGCTCGAGCGGGTGGCCGCTTCCGCTCATGCTCCCGTTCTGCTCCTCGGCGAGAGCGGCACCGGAAAGAACCGCGTCGCCCGGGAGATCCACCAGCGGGGACCCCGTTCCGGAGGCCCGTTCGTCGAGGTCCTGATGGCCGGCGTGACCGAGTCCCTGATCGAGAGTCAGCTCTTCGGGCACATGAAGGGGGCATTCACCGGGGCGACGAGCTCCCAGCCCGGCTGGTTCGAGGTAGCCCAGGGGGGAACGATCTTCCTCGACGAGATCGGGGATGCTCCCCCGTGCGTCCAGAAGCGACTCCTCACCGCTATCGAGGAACGGAAGATCACGCGGGTCGGGGCCAACCATCCCCGCCTGGTCGACGTGCGGGTGATCGCCGCGACTGCAAAGGATCTCGACGCCATGGTCCGGAACGACACGTTCCGGAACGACCTCCGGGGACGGTTGGACGCGCTCCGGCTGACGGTTCCCCCGCTCCGGGAGCGCAAGGAGGAGATCCCGGCGCTGACCCGGTTGTTCGTGGAGACGGTGGCGAAGGAGAACCGGATCCCGGAGCCAAAGGTGAGCGACGAGGCGATCGCGTTCCTGCAACGACATCGCTGGGGACAGAACAACGTCCGCGAGCTTCGTAACGCGATCACCGCGGCCCTCATCCTCCACGCGCACGGAGGCATCCTGCTGCCCGAGCACTTCGAGCTCCGAGGCGAGGAGAAGAAGGACGAAACCGACTCCCTCGACTACAAGCAGGAGAGGGATCGGCTCCTCCGGCGGTTCCAATGGGACTTCTTCGAGAGAGCCTTCGAAAGCGTCGGAGGTTCTCTCGAGAAGCCGACGACGGCGGAGATCCGGGCGGTCGCCGAGCTGACCGGCATCACCGAACAGGCTCTTCGCAGGATCCGTCACGAGCTTCTCGGCGGCGACGAGCAGGGGACCGCGATCGGACCTTGACGCCGGGGCCGAACCTCCCCGTTCGCCAGGGAATGCAGCGGTTCCCGCGGCGGCGACCGCGCGCGTCCCCGGCGGCCCCGGGCTCCTCATCACCACCCGCAACCATCCAAATTACAGACAGTTACACTAAGACCGTCCACTTTCTCATCGTCGGAACGGGCCTTGCTCTCTACCCGAGCGCTCCAAACGAGCCCACTCGTCCCGGACCCGCGCGGCGACCTAACCCGCCTCCCGGAGTGCCAGCGCCGAGGCGGGGGTCCGGACGAGTCGAAAGGAGCAAGCCGATGTTCGGCAGATCGAGTCATTCACGCGCCGTTCCCGCGACCGTGCCCGTGCCCTCGCATACGCTGCACCGCGTGCTCATGGTGGAGGACGACGTGGACTTCGCCGCGGACATGCGTGCCATTCTGAATGGGACCGTGCTGCTCTCGCGCGTGAATGGGTCGGCCGAAGCCGCCGCGGAGCTCCTCCGGGGATCGTTCGATCTTCTCTGGCTCGATCTGGATCTTCCGCCCTTGTTCGCGGAGAGCGGAACACTCGAAGGGTTGGCCTTCCTCGGTCACGTACGAAGACGGTACGGGCGGGGCCTGCCCGTCCTCGTCGTCTCCGGCAGGCTCACGCCGAATCTGACCGCCCGGCTGAAACGACTCGGGGCGATCGGAATCCTTCCCAAGCCGCCGGATCCGGCCCGGCTGCGCGCCCTTCTATCGAGCCTGCCGCGTACCGGCGGAGCGTCCGCCTACGGCTCCTCGGGAACGGGATAGAGGCCCGTCCCCTCGCACTTCCAGCACTTCATCTGGTCCACGGTCCGCACCTCGATCCGGCCGGTTCCGTGGCAGCCCGTGCATGTCTTCTCCCCCAGAACTCCGGTGCCGTTGCAGAGCTGACAAACGTCCGCCGATTCCGGTTTCGTGCAGCGCAGATCGACCCATCCCTTCCCGTTGCACTCGGGGCAGCGAGCCGACTCCTCCATCACGCCTCCCTCGAAGCGCCCTCCTCGACGCTTCCGGTCTCGATCCATCGCCGAACGAGCGGGACGGCCGCGTCAACCGCAGCCGCCAGGGCCGGGGTCAGCTCCTCCCGCACGGTCAGCAGGTCCTTCGCCTCGGCGACGAGCACCGTCACCGACTCGGGCATCTCCTGTCCGAGACGGTGTCCCAGCTCGAGGGTCGTCGCGAGGTCCATCTGGTGGGAACCGCCCAGCGTCCTTGCCGCTCCGCTCGACGCGACCGGCCAGACCGAGAGCGTTCCGGGCTCGGACCGACCGGTCTGGACCACGTCGATCAGGAGCGCCCGCCGCCGACCGCGCAGAATGTCGAGGAGGTGGAAGCCGGCGACCGCCGCGCTCACCACCTCCACGCTTTTGGGAACGTCCCCACCACGCCGCACCGCCTCCGCCACGGCCGGCCCGAAGCCGTCGTCGCTGACCAGGTCGTTCCCCAGACCGAGGACCAGGAGCGGAGCGGTCCCGGTCGAGGATTCGTCCATCAGCAGTACCTGCGGATCGTCTCGACCACCGCTCCGTCCGGGCGATGGATCTCGATCTCCATCGGCATCCGCCCGACCGCCGCGTGCGTCGCGCACCCGAAGCACGGATCGTAGGCGCGGAACGCCATCTCGATCATGTTCAGCGCCCCTTCGCGCACGTCCTGCCCCTTCTGGATCAGACCCTCCGCCGCCTTCTTGATCGACATCGAGATGCCGGCGTTGTTGTTCGTCGTCCCGACGATCAGGTTCGCCTCGGTGATATACCCCTTCTCGTCGGTCTTGTAGTGGTGCGTCAGGATCCCGCGCGGCGCCTCGACGATCCCGACCCCCTCGCTCGGAACGTTCGTCGGGGGCGTATGGATCTTGTCGGAGGTGATCTCCTCGTCCTTCGCCAGCCGCAGAACTTCCTCGCAGGCGAAGACCATCTCCACGACCCGCGCCCAGTGGATCGCCAGCGTCGCGTGCACCGGCCTGTTCCCCGACGCGTCGCCCGTCAGCGTCTGGTAGAGCTTCTCGTACTCCGCCTGAGCGAGCGGGGTCGGCATCCCCTTGCTGACGTTCAAGCGGCTCATCGGCGTCGAACGGTAGACTCCCGAATCCTGGCCGTCGACCAGCCCCTTCCACCCGATCTGCTTCAGGTACGGATACTTCAGATAGCTGTACGGAAGAACGGCTTCGGCGAGATGGTCGAGATACTCGTCGGGCTTGTACCGGGCGATCTCCGCGCCTTCGGTGTCGACCACGCGCGCGACGCCATCGTAGAAGTTCACCTGGTCGTTGGCGTCCACCAGCCCGATCGAGTGCGTTCGGTGGCTGTACATGTCGGAGAGGATCAGGTCGACGTACGCCTGGTTCTTCAGGACGATGTCCTCGAACACCTGGATCGTCGTCTTGCCGAACTCGACCATCTCCTCGCCGATCCGGACCAGCTCCTCCTGCTCTTCCTTCGTCACCCGCTTCGACATCCCGCCCGGAAGCGCCGTGATCGGGTGGAGCGCCTTGCCGCCGGTGATCTGGACCACGCGCTGGCCACGGGCCCGCTGCTTGATCACCTCTGCGCCGAGCTCCAGCCCCGCCTTCGCGACGACCCCGAGGATGTTCCGCTCCGCCTTCGGCGCCTCCGGTCCGACGACGAGATCCGGCCCGCCGAGCGCGTAGAAGTGGGTGGTGTGGTCCCCTGCATAGAAGCCGTCGTAGAGCAGCTCCCGCAGCTTGAGTGCCGCCGAGGGGGGCGTGACGCCGTAGACCGCGTCGGCCGCCTTGACCGAGGCCATGTGGTGCGCCTCGGGGCAGACGCCGCAGATGCGCGTGGTGATCCGCGGCATCTCCTCGACCGGGCGCCCGCGCGCGAAGACCTCGAACCCGCGCAGCTCGGGGATCTGGAGGTAGGCGTTCTCCAGCCCCCCGTCGTCGTTCAAGAAGAGGTGAATCTTGCCGTGCCCTTCCAGGCGGGTGATCGGATCGATCGTGATTTCGCGCATGATCTACCCCTGTCTCCTGCGGAGGAGCGACTCCGACATGCTGAACCGATAGAACGTCCCCGCCATGTCGGGGATCGTCGCGACCAGCTCCTCGATCTCCTTCGGGTCATCGGTGTCGAGGACCCCCCCGATCGCCGAGGCCATCTTCGCTCCCTGGTCCTTCACGTTCGCCGGCTGGCCGTAGCAGCCGCGGCAAGGCACGCCGGCGTTGACGCACTTCCCGCCGCAACCGGCCCGCGTCGCCGGTCCCATGCAGAGGATCCCCTGCTCGAGGAGGCAGACCTCCGGATCGGCGACCACTTCATGCGGCCGGACGAACTGCTTGATCTTCTTGACGTCCTTCTTGCGGTCGCATTCGTCGCAGCAGGTCCGGACATCCGCACCGAGGACCGTGCCTTTCGGCGGAAGCGGCTTGCCGTTCTTCAGGATGTCGACGACCGCGTCGACCACTATCGAGATCTGGTCCGGCTGCGGCGGGCAGCCGGGGATGATGTAGTCGACGTCGACGACCTGGCCGAGCGACCGGACCGTGTTCCACATCTCCGGGAGCCGGAGGGTCCCCTCCGCCACCTGATGCGCCGTCTCCGGACGCACGTTTTCCGGGTTCGTCGTCGACGGGGAGTCGTGGTAGACGTACTGGAGGATCTCCTCCTTGCTCTTCAGGTTCGCCAGGGCTGGGATCCCGCCGTCGGAGGCGCACGACCCGAAGGCGCACATCACCACCGATTTCTGCCGCAGGAGCTTGGCGATCTCGTAGTTCTCGGAGTTGCGGATGGCTCCGTTGAACAGGGTCAGCGTGATCGACTTGTCCTCCATCGCCCGGACGTCGTCGTACTTGAAGTCGAGAGCGCACGGCCAGAAGATGATGTCGAAGAAGTCGGCGATCTCGAGGACCTTCAGCTCGGTGTCGAGGACCGCGATCTCGCATCCCCCGCAGGAAGCCGCCCAGTAGAGAGCTAGTTTCGGCTTGGCCATCATTCCCTCACTCATGGACGAGCTGGGCATCGGCAGCCGCCCGGTCGAAGTCGAACTCCTTCAGCTCCAGCGGGCCGAGGGAGCGGATCTGCTCGGTGAACTCGGACACGACCTCCTGGAAGAGACTGGCCTCCGACGCGGAGACCCACTCGAGCCGCACGCGGCGCGGGTCGATCCCCATCTGCTCGACCAGGCTCTTCGTGATCGGGAGCCTCCTCTGACAATTGTAATTGCCTTCCGAGTAGTGGCAGTCGCCCGGGTGGCATCCGAGGACCAGCACCCCGTCCGCCCCCTTCGACAGCGCGGTCAGGATGAAGCTCGGATCGACCCGCCCGGAGCACATCACGCGAATCGCCCGCAGGTTGGGCGGGATCTTCAACCGCGACGTTCCGGCCAGATCCGCCCCGGTGTAGCTGCACCAGTTGCACAGGAAGCCGACCAGCTTGGGTTCGAAGCTCATGAGAGGATCCCCTCGATCTCCGCGTAGATCTGCGGATCGGTGAAGTGAAGCCCCTTGATCGAGCCGCTCGGGCATCCGGCGACGCAGGTCCCGCACGCCTTGCAGAGCGCCTCGTTGACCACGGAGACCTCTTTCTCTTCGTCGAACGTGATCGCGCTGTAGGCGCACAGGTCGTTGCAGAGCCGGCAGCCGCAGCACTTCTCCTCGTCGATCACCGCGCAGGCGGCGTCCATCTCGACCTCGCCCCGGATCATCAGGGACATCGCCTCGGCCGCCGCCGCTCCCCCTTGTGCGACGGTGTCGGGGATGTCCTTCGGACCCTGACAGACCCCGGCGAGGAAGACCCCGTCGGTCGCCGTCGAGACCGGTCCCAGCTTCGGATGCCGTTCGATGAACCACCCATCGGCCCCGATCGAGACGCCGAACTTCCGCCCGGTCTCCTTCGCGTCCGAATGCGCTTCCAGCGCGGTGCAGAGGATCACCATGTCGACCGGGATCTCGCGGAACACGCCGGCGAGCGTGTCCTCGCAGCGGACGAGGAGGTCCCCCTCCTCGGCCCGCCCCCTTCCGGCGCGGACGACCTCGGTCCCCTTCCCACGGATGACGTTGACCCCCTCGCTCAGGATCCGCTGGTAGAACTCCTCGTACCCCTTGCCGAACGCGCGCAAGTCGATGTAGAGCTGATAGACCTCCGCTTCGGTCTTCTCCTTGACGAGGTGCGCGAACTTCAGCCCGTACATGCAGCAGACGCGGCTGCAGTACGGGTGGTGCCGCTCGTCCCGGCTGCCGATGCAGTGGAGGATCGCGATCGACCGCGGCTCCGCGCCGTTCTGGAGCTGGATCTTCCCGCCCGTCGAACCCGCCGCGTTGTTCATCCGCTCGAACTCCATCGCGGTGATTACGTTCGGGATCTTCCCGTAACCGTACGGCTTGAGGATCTCGGGATCGAGATCCTGGAAGCCGGTCGCCAGCACGATCGTCCCGACCTCGATCTCCTCCGTCTTCTCTTGCTCGTCGTAGTGGATGCAGTCCTTCGGGCAGACCTGCGAGCAGACCGTGCAGCCTCCCGTGCGGAAGTGGATGCAGTACTCCGGATCGATCCGCGGAACGTTCGGCACCGCCTGGCGGAACGGCACCGAGATCGCCGAGTTCGGGCCCAGCGTGACCTCGTCGTGGATGATCTTGCGGCCGTCCGCCTCCTCGAGCTGGATGTGCTCGGTCGGGCAGATCGACGCGCACGCCCCGCAGAGGATGCAGGAATCGGCCTCCCCGTCGAAGGCCGTCGTCACGTAACGATCCGCGCCGCGCGAGGCGAATCCCAGCGCCCGGGCGCCGACGATCTCGTCGCAGACCCGCACGCAGAGCCCGCAGAGGATGCAGGTGTCGGTCCCCCATCCCCAGCGCGGCTCCTCGATGCCGAGCTTCTTGCCCATCTCCTGCAGGACCGGCATCGGGGCGCAGCGGCTCATCAGCATCTCGAGATTCGTCCGGCGGGCGGCCACGACGCGCGGGCTGTGGGTCAGCACCTCCAGCCCCTCGGCGATCGGGTAGTTGCACGCCGTGACGACCTTGTTCTTCTTGCGCTTGTCCCAGATCTCCACCACGCACATCCGGCAGGCGGCGTAGGGGGTGGCGTACTTGTAGTAGCAGAGGGTGGGGATCTCGACCCCCATCTCCTGAATCGCCGGAAGAAGGAACGATCCCTCCTCCGCCTCGACCTGCTGGCCGTCGATCCGAATCTTGACCGTCGCCATCTTCCCTCCTACACCCCGACCTTCTCGCGCGGTCGTTCCTTGACCGGGACCCAGCGTTCCTTCGCCCGGCGCTGGACGTCGTTCGCTTCATCCCGGCCGACCCGCACGATCGAGTCGAACTGGCAGACCTGGTAGCAGGCGTCGCACTGGATGCACTTCGACTGATCGATCCGGTAGAGACCCTTCGGGTCCCCCGAGATCGCGTCGCTCGGACAGGCCTTCACGCACTGTCCGTCCCCGATGCAGTTCTCGTTGATGGCGTATCCGACCAATGCGTTGCAGACGCCGGCCGGGCACCGCTTGTCGCGGACGTGCGCGTCGTACTCGTCCCGGAAGTAACGGATCGTGGAGAGGACCGGGTTCGGCGCGCTTCCGCCGAGCTGGCAGAGGCTGGTGTCGATCAGCGTGTTCGAGACCTCCTGCAACAGCTCGACGTCGCCTTCCCGCCCCTCGCCGTTCGTGATCCGCTCGAGGATGTCGTGCAGCATCCGCAGCCCCTCCCGGCACGGGAGGCACTTGCCGCAGGACTCCTCGATCAGGAAGTGGATGAAGTACTTCGCGACGTCGACCATGCAGGAGTCCTGGTCCATGACGATCATGCCGCCGGAGCCCATCATCGATCCCGCCTTCGTCAGCTCGTCGAAGTCGACCGGCAGATCGAGCAGGCTCTTGACCGTCTCGTCGACCTGGACGTCCCCGCTGCGAACCATCGAGCGGTGGACCATCTCATCCTCGGTCTCCACGACGAGGGTCCCGCCCGACGGCCCGCCGGTCTGGACCGCCTTGAATTTCTTGTTCCCCGGGATCCCGCCGCCGATGTCGTAGAGGATCTCGCGCAGCGTGATCCCCATCGGAACCTCGACCAGTCCGGTGTTCGAGATCTTCCCGCTGAGCGCGAAGACCTTCGTCCCCTTGCTGTTCTCCGTCCCGATCGAGGCGTACCAGTCCGCACCCCCCTTGATGATCAGCGGGATGTTGGCCCAGCTCTCGACGTTGTTCAGGTTCGACGGCTTGTCCCACAGCCCGTAGTCGGTCGTGTGGACGTACTTCGGACGCGGCTCGCCGATCTTCCCCTCGAGCGAGGCCATCAGCGCCGTCGACTCGCCGCAGACGAAGGCTCCTCCGCCGCGGCTGACCTCGATGTCGAAATCGAAGCCGGTTCCGAGGATGTCCTTCCCCAGGAGGCCGACCTGCCGCGCCTGCTTGAGCGCGATGTTGAGGTTCTTCACCGCGAGCGGGTACTCGTGCCGGACGTACACGAACCCTTCGTTCGAGCCGATCGCGAAGGCGCCGATCACCATCCCCTCGATGACGGAGTGAGGATTCCCCTCGAGGATCGCGCGATCCATGAACGCCCCGGGGTCCCCCTCGTCGGCGTTGCAAATGACGTACTTGGGCTTTCCCTCGGCCTTCCGGCAGGAATCCCACTTCCAGCCCGTCGGGAAGCCCCCGCCTCCGCGGCCGCGCAGTCCGGAGGTGATCACCGACTGGACGATCTCCTCCGGCTGCATGCCCGAGAGAGCCTTCGCCATCCCCTCGTACCCGCCGAGCAGGATGTAGTCGTCGAGGCAGGTGGGATCCATCAGACCGTTGCTTCCGAGGAGCAACCGCATCTGCTTCTTGTAGAAGGGGATCTCCTCTTCCTCGACGATCTTCTTGCCCGTCGTCGGATCCTTGTACAAGAGCTTCTCGACGACCTGCCCGTGCTTGACCGTCTTCTCGAGGATCAGGTCGACGTCGGAGACGCCGATCTTCTCGTAGAAGATCCCCTGCGGGTAGACCGTCGCCAGCGGTCCTCTCTCGCAGAAGCCGGGACATCCGGTCAGCTTCAGGGTCACCGACGATTCGAGGCCCATGTCCGCGATGCGTTTCTTGAACGCATCGGCCACCTCCTCGCAGCCGCAGGCGATGCAGCCGGTCCCGGCGCAGAAGTGGATCATCGTCTTGTTGGGATCCTGAGCCGCCTTCAGCTTCTCGCGGTAGGACGCGAGGGCCTTCGGGTCGCTGATCCGGTTCATGCTCCCCTCCCGCTGCCGGCGGCGCGGGGCGCGGCGGCCGGCTTCCCGCCCAGCGCCTGAAGCATCTTGTCGGTGTCCGACACCGTCAGGCGTCCCCAGTACTTCCCGTCGGCGATCACGACCGGTCCGAGCGCGCAGGCTCCGACGCAGTTGACCGTCTCGAGCGTGTACTCCAGATCCTCGGTCGTCTCCCCCCGCTTGATCCCGAGGTCGCGCTCGAGCTTCTCGACGATGCTCCGCGAGTTCCGGACGTGGCAGGCGGTCCCGGTGCAGACGCAGACGTGATGCTTGCCGCGAGGCGTCAGGCTGAACGACTTGTAGAAGGTCGCCACGCCATAGATCTGCGCGAGGGCGATGTCCATCCGCTTGCTGATCTGCTCGAGGGCCTCCACCGGGAGGTAGCGATACACCTCCTGCACCTCCTGGAGGATCATGATCAGGGCGGTCGGCTTCGCCTCGTACGCGGCGATGATCTCGTCGACCTTTCCCGTCAGCACGGCTTGCTCGGTCATGACTTCGCTTCCTCCTCGATGCTGATCCCCGTCCGGGTCACCTGGTGGGCGTGTTTGAACACCGGCGATAGAATCCGTGGGGTTCCTTCCTTGTAGACGCGGTCGCCGATCTTCATCTTCCGATGGGTCGGCAGCGGCTGGGACGGACACGCCTCGTAGCAGGTCCCGCAGCTGTTGCAGGTCTCCACGTCGACGTACCGCGGCTTCCTCCGGACCGTTACGTTGAAGTTGCCGATGTAGCCGTCGACCTTCTCGACCTCGGCGTGCGTGATGAGCTGGATCTTCGGGTGCTGGCCGACCGAGACCATCTTCGGGGTCAGGATGCACGCGGCGCAGTCGAGCGTTGGGAACGTCTTGTCGAAGTTCGAC
>WJJW01000322.1 GCA_014729455.1 Candidatus Eiseniibacteriota bacterium | reverse complement strand
ACCGGAGATCGCGCCGGTCAGGACGAGGTCGTACGACCGCGCGCGGATCGCGGCGGCGAGGACCGTCGCGACCGCGAACGGATCCGAGGGCGAGAAGGCGGGATCGCTCAGCAGCAGCGCCGTGTCGGCTCCCATCGCCAACGCGCGCCGGAGGACCTCCTCGTCGTCCTCCGCGCCGATCGTGATCGCCGTGACGGTCCCGCCGTGCTCCTCCTTGAGGCGGACCGCCTCCTCGACGGCGAAGTTGTCCCACTCGTTGATCTCGTAGACGAGGTCGTCGGTCTCGATGGCGCGTCCCGAGCGATCGACCTCGATCTCCATCTCGGAGACGTCGGGGACGCGCTTGACACAGACGATGATGTCCATCGTTCCCTCCGCGGTTCAGTCGGCGCGATCCGCCGGATCCCCGCTCTTCTCCGGCTCGGCTCGGTCCGTCTCCCCCTCGGGAGGCGGGAGCGTCCGGGCGAGCAGCTCGGCGAGGTCGATCACCTCCATCTTCCCCTCGCGTCCGGTCGTCTTGATCGCGTCTTCGAAGTTGATCAGGCAGAACGGGCAGGCGGTCACGATCACCTCGGCGCCGGCCTGTTCGGCCATCTCGATCCGCCGCTCCCCCATCCGGGCCTCCCCCGGCCCCTCGTAGAAGAGGTACAGGGAGCCGCCTCCGCAGCAGAAGCTCCGGTTCCGGGACCGCTCCATCTCGACGGTCTTCAGCCCCGGAATCGCGGCGAGCACCTCCCGCGGGGCGTCGTAGATCCCGTTGTGCCGTCCAAGGTAGCAGGGATCGTGGAAGGTGTAGACCCTGTTGTCGTCGATCCCGCGCGGGCGGAGCTTCCCCTCCGCGATCCACTCGGCGAGGACCTGGCTGTGGTGGACCACCGGCGTCTCCGACTCCGCGAGCCCGTAGTCGTTGCGCAGCGTGTTCAGCGCGTGCGGGTCGTTGGTCACGATCCGCTTATAGGACCGCTCCTCGAGCGCGGACCGGTTCTGGTCCCGCATCGCCTCGAAGAGTCCCTCCTCGCCGATCCGGCGGACCTCGTGCCCGGAGTCGACCTCGTCCTTGCCCATCGTGCCGCAGTCGGCCTGCGCCAGACTCACCAGCGAGCCCAGGGAGCGGGCGATCTGCTGGATCCGCGGATCGAGCGCCGTGCAGCTGTCGGTGAAGTAGAGCAGGTCGGCCCGCTCGCCGGGCGCGAGCGAGCGGATCCCGGAGGCGTCTTTGAGCCACTCCTCCCGCTTGCGCCCGGGCTTGCCGTACGGATTCCCCCGCTTCTCGACGTCGGCGAGCGGCTTCTGCAGCGAGGCGGGGACCCGCCCCTCCTCGATCAGGTGGCGGCGCATGTCGACGATCTTGTCGACGTACTCGATGAAGACCGGGCAGGCCTCCTCGCACGCCATGCAGGTCGTGCAGGCCCACAGCTCCTCGTCGGCGATCGTCTCGCCGACCAGCTTCGGCCGCTCCTCCTCCGGCGTCGCGCTCCCCAGGATCGGATGGACCTCGTAGGCGAGGTCCCGGCTCTTGATGCTGATCATCCGCGGCGAGAGCGGCGTCCCGGTGGCGTAGGCGGGACAGTGGTCCGAGCAGCGGCCGCAGTCGGTGCAGCTATAGAAGTCGAGGATCCCCTTCCACGTGAACTCCTCCAGCCGCGCCACGCCGAGCGACTCGATCTCGTCGAGATTCGCGGTCTCGTAGCGCGGCGGCTTGATCTTGCCGCCCGGCTCGAGGTTGGCGAGGAAGACGTTCGGGATCGCCGTGATCACGTGGAAATGCTTCGAGACCGGCAGGTAGCAGAGGAAGAACAGAAGGATCGCGTTGTGCGCCCAGAAGGCGACGAAGTGGATCACGTACAAGGTCCCGCCGGTGAACGCGCCGAGGAAGAGCGCGGCGGTCGAGGCGAGCGGGAGGGCGAGCGTCCGCTCGTTCAGGAACGACAGCTCGGTCCCTTCGTAGACCGCGTCGGCGATCATCAACGAGGCGATCAGCCCGAGGATCAGGTACGCCTCGGATCCGTGGCTTCGCGTCGCGGTCCGGTCGTGGTAGCGGGCCGGCTTGACGATCATCCGTCGCAGCGCGGCGATCGCGCAGGAGACGAGGACGATCAGCTCGGTCCAGTCCTTGAGCGACGCGTAGATCTCCCCCGCGCGCCCGCCGAGGCCGGGAAGGGCGAAACCGGGCGAGAACGCCTCGCCGATCAAGGTGATCGAGCGGATCAGGAGGATCAGGAATCCGAAGAAGATCAGGATGTGCAGGATCCCCGCGACCGGGTAGCGGGGCTGGCGGAGCTGGCCGAAGCCGTAGACCAGGGCCATCCAGATCCGCCGGCCGATCCGGTCGAACCGCGGGTCGGCGGCCGCCAGCGCGAGCGGGATGGAGCGCCTGTAGAGGATGAAGGCGAACGCCGCCAGGGCGAGGGCCAGGAGAGCGAGCTGAAGGGCCGGTCCCGGAATGCCCAGAAACCGGAGCTCCGCCGGAGAAGGGAAGATCCGATGCATCGTGGCCGAAAATACCATCGCCGCGGGGGTTGGGACCACTCCAAAGCGGGCGGGTGGTGGGTGGGGTTTCCGCGGGGCTCAGAGGGGAGTCGGGATTGCTCGGCCCCCCTCGGGATCCACTCCCTACCCATCGATGTCCGTGGGCCGGTCCGCTTCGGCAGCCGCTTCCGAACCGGACGCGGTCGTCGAGTTGCGATGGGGTT
>WJJW01000321.1 GCA_014729455.1 Candidatus Eiseniibacteriota bacterium | reverse complement strand
GAGCCGCGCGGCATGCAGCTCCCTCGGGGAGAATCACCGGGCCGGCGGCTGCGGAGCGGAGGTCAGAGCCTCCCGGCCTGGTACAAAGAAGCGTAGTCCTCGAGCGTCGCTTTCGGGATCCGCCGGGCGTGTCCGGCCTGTCCGAACGCGATCATGCGTTCCCGGCAGATCTGCTGCATCGCCTCCCGCGCCGGCTTCAGGTAGGCGCGGGGATCGAACTCGCCCCGGTTCTCGTGGAGCACCTTGCGGACCGCGCCGGTCATCGCCAGCCGGTTATCGGTATCGACGTTGATCTTCCGAACCCCGTTCTCGATCCCCGCGCGGATCTCCGAGACCGGGACGCCGTACGTCTCGGGGATCTCCCCGCCGTTCCGGTTGATGACGTCGATCAGCTCCTGCGGGACCGATGACGAGCCGTGCATCACCAGGTGGGTGTTCGGGAGACGCCGGTGGATTTCGGCGATGATCTCCATCTTGAGCACCTCGCCGGTCGGCTTGCGCTTGAACTTGTAGGCGCCGTGGCTGGTTCCGATCGCCACCGCGAGCGCGTCGACGCCGGTGTCGGCGACGAACCGCTCCGCCTGCGCCGGGTCGGTCAGATGGGCCATCGCGTCCGCGCCGGTCAGGCCGGCGCCGTGGCCGTCCTCGATTCCGCCGAGACAACCGATCTCCCCCTCCACCGTCACGCCGCGGGCGTGGGCGTGGGCGACGACCTCGCGGGTCACCTTCACGTTGTAATCGTACGGCGCGGGGGTCTTGGCGTCCTCGAGCAGCGATCCGTCCATCATGCAGCTCGTGAACCCCTGTTCGATCGCGGAGAAGCAGGTCGCCGGGCTGTTGCCGTGATCCTGGTGCATCGCCACCGGAATCTCGGGGTGCAGCTCGATCGCCGCGAGCATCAGGTGCCGCAGGTAGCTGTCCTGCGAGTAGGAGCGCGCTCCCCGCGACGCCTGGACGATGACGGGCGAGTCGGTCTCTTCCGCCGCGGCCATGATGGCCTGGATCTGCTCCATATTGTTGACATTGAACGCCGCCACGCCGTAGCCATGCTCCGCGGCGTGGTCCAGCAACGCCCGCATCGGCACGAGGGACATCGAAGCACCTCCTTCCGTCCGCTCTTCCTTCCGGTCCGCGTCTCAGGATCCGGCAAGCGGATCGAAGCGTCAAGCGACCCGAGCGGCTATACTTCCCCGCATGCCGAGCCGCTCGCAGCCCCGCGATCCGTCGCGCCGGGAACCGTCCTGGCGGTCGCCGAGACGGCGTCGGTTCCTGCGCGACCTGGACGCCGGGACCCACCTCGACCTGTTCCTGGTCTGCGCGGTCAGCACCGTCCTCGCGATCCGCTTCTACCTGCGCGCGACCGGCTATCCCCAGATCGGCGGCGGGGACCTGCACATCGCCCACATGCTCTGGGGCGGGCTCCTGATGCTCGCCGCGTTGATTCTCCTGATGAGCTACCTCGATCGCGGAGTGCGACCGACTGCCGCCGTGCTAGGAGGGATCGGATTCGGAACCTTCATCGACGAGATCGGCAAGTTCGTCACCCACGACAACGACTACTTCTACGAGCCGACCCCGTCCCTGATCTACGCGGCGTTCGTCCTGGTCTATCTCGCGATCCGCTCGATCCACCGCGACGAGGTCGCGACGCGCGAGGAGTATCTCGTCAACGCGTTGAAGGAGGTCGAGGAGATCGCGATCGGGGACCTCTCGCGGGAGGAGAGGGAGCGGGCGGTCCGCTACCTGAAGCGCAGTGATCCGGGCAATCCGCTGGTCTCTTCCCTGCTCGATCTCATGAATCGGACGGACCTGGTCCCCGCGGGGGGCAAAAGTCTGCCCTTGCGATTGCGGGACGCGTTCTTCGATCGGTACCGGAAGCTGACGCGTCTTCCGTGGTTCGGCGCTCTAGTGGTCGGGTTCTTCTTCGTCCAGTTCCTCGTCACCCTCGCGCATACGATCGCGATCACCCTTTTCGACGTCGGGCTCGACGACGTGCTGCGGCTCCCGCTCCTCGGTACCGCCGGGGTCGCCCACGCCGGGGGGAGCATCAGCGACTGGGGGCAGCTGCTCTCGTCGCTGCTCGCCGGCGCGTTCATCGGGGTGGGGATCTACCGGTTCCGCGGGTCCCGACTGGAGGGACTGCAGTTGTTCCAGAAGTCGGTGATGGTCTCGATCTTCCTGACCCAGGTCTTCCTGTTCGCCAGCCGGGCGTGGACGGCGCTCGCCGGTGTCCTCTTCGATCTGCTGCTCTTCCTCGCGCTCCGGTTCATGATCGAACGAGAGCGGAGTCTCCAGGAGACGGCGAACCCGCGCTAGTCGGGTCCGGAATCCGGATCCGCGCCCGGACAGGCAGGTGGTCGCTCGCCTCCGTCTCGGTGCCGATCCGCTCCACGTCGAGCACGGGCAGCCGGCGCACAAAGAGATGATCGAGCAGGAACCGCTTCCAGGTGATCCCGAGAAGCTGGAACCGATACGTCCAGTCGAACCGCCCGACCGCGTGGAGGAACCCCGCCCGGGCGAAGCGGTCCAGGACGGCGTCGAGGCCCGAGCGACTGAACGTGTTGAAGTCTCCTCCGACGACGGTGGGGATCGACCGCCGCGCGGCATGCGCGAGAATCCGTTCGACCTGCTCTCCCCGCGACTGCGCGGAGATCCGGGTCCCGAGATGGACGCTGTAGACGCCGATCTCGCGGCCGTCCAGACGGACCCGCGCGAACACGGCGATCCTCTGGTGGCCGTTCGGATCGAGATGCGGAAGCGGGATCTTCTCGTGCGAGAGGATCGTCCCGCGTACGAGGATCGCGTTGCCGAACTCCCGGTCGTGGCGGTCGTGGATGACCGCCGGATAGTAGACGTAGCTGTAGCGGAGCGCGCGGGCGATCGTCCGCGTTCCGATCGCGTCCATCTCCTGGAGCAGCAGGATCTCCGGAGCCTCCTCCATCCCGGTCCGGAGAACGGCGAGCGCTTCCTCGATCCGCCGGCTGAACCGGATGTTGTAGGTGACCGCATCGATCGTCTCCGGAACCGAGAACCGGAAGCGGTCCGGCTCGGTGTAGACCGGCCCCGCCGGATCCGTCAGGTTTCGCCCGCCGCCGGTCAGGCCGCAGCTGCCGACGTG
>WJJW01000320.1 GCA_014729455.1 Candidatus Eiseniibacteriota bacterium | reverse complement strand
GTCAGGACACCGGTGATCGGCCCCATCGGAAAGTCTCCGGAACGGGTTCCGATGATCGCGGCGAGAAGCAGGAAGAGCAGCCCCAGCGCGATCCACTGTTTCCGCACGATCCGAAGCAGCAGGATCGGGATGAAGAAGATCACGAGCGCGTTGAGCAACGCCATCGGCAGGAGCCGCAAAAGCGTGGCCACCTGGCGGTGCGCTCCGAGAAGGTTGTCCGGGTCGAACAGCCAGAGGGGAATCCCGCCGCTCCAGTCGAGCCACTTCGGGACGAGTAGGTGAAGCAACTGGAGCCAGCCCAGCACCAGACCGAGGATCGCTCCGATCAGGAAATCCCGCCCGACGATCGGATCCCGGACTCTCCCGGTCACGAGCCGGCTCCAGGAGACGATGCGATGCGGCCAGCGGCGACGGACGTACGGCTCGAGGGCGACATAGAGGAGCCAGAGCAGGATCGCGAGGAAGAGCGAGCGGCCGATCGATTCCACGAAATTGTTGAACAGGGCGCTCGCGGACGCGGAGTGATTCGCGGTCAGGATCCAGACCCCGATCGAGCAGATCAGGACGACCACCGCGATCCGGGTCGCACCGCGCCAGTCCCCCCGCCCGAGCTGCAGGTTCCGGACGGTGACGAAAAGCCCTCCGAAGATCGCCGCCAGCATGATGAGCAACTGCCCGATCTCCGCCCATCGCAGTCGCCGGTCGAACGGGCGGCGCTGTCCGGCGACGCGATCGGGGCGCGTCCAGGGAGCGCGGATCTGGAAATGGACCGGGAGGCCGCGGAACGAGGCGGTGTCGATCCAGAGGGAATCCCCGCGCCCGCCGGCGAAACGCCCGCGCCAGGTTTGCAGGGAATCGGCGTAGCTGTCGGGAATCCAGGCGGGCGCGACCGGCTCGATCGATGCGGTGTCGAGACCGGCGGCCGTGAAGAGGGAGTTCCAGTCCACGGCTGCTCGAGGCGCCGAGTCGGGGACCGCCGTCACCTGCGGGGGCACCGCCTCGAGACGGATCAACCGTCCCTCGCCGTCGAGGCGGATCTGGACCATCCCGGAGATCCTCTGCGGTGGATCGGTCGGACTGACGATGCCGTCCGGGTCCACGGGGTCCAGGTGCCGCGGGCTCTGGCGATACCAGTAGTGGACCAGCGGCGGGCGAACGTCTTCGATGTCGTCCCAGACCCCCGTCTCCTGGATCCGGGAGAGGCGGTCGGCGAGCAGGCTTCTGTCGTACATCAGCCCGGACGCCCGGTCCGCCGGCGTTTCCGCGTAGCCGAACGACCGGATCAACTCCGCGGCCCGCCCCTCGAGCATCGCGGGCGTTTTGCCGAGCTGGAACCGCGTCAGGTCCGCATGTGGCCCGGCGAGCCAGGCGAACCCGAGAAGCCCGATCACGAACACGAGCAGGAACCCCCAGGCATGCGCCGGGGAGGTCGCTTCGGCCGAGCCGGCGGCGGCGAGCGGGTCTCCTCCCGGAAGCGCGGCGGCGATCGCCAGCGCCGAAGCCGGGCGGCGCGAGGGATCGGCTTCCAGACACCGGAGGATCACTCGTTCGAGGGCCGGATCGAGGTCGGGGACGACCGTGGAGGGAGGGGTGGGACGGGTCGTCGTCGCAGCGCCCGATCCCCGGGATGCGGAGGAGTCGCCCTCGAACGGCCGGCGTCCTGTGAGCGTCTCGTAGAGCACCAGACCCAGGGCGAAGAGATCGCTCTTCTCGGTCACCTCGCGTCCGTCCCGCTGCTCGGGCGCCATGTAGGCGGGAGTCCCGGAGCGGATCTCGGCGCGATCCAGCTCCGAGACGGCGGAGGCGAGTCCGAAATCGGTGATCCGGACCTTTCCCTCCCCGTCGATCATGACGTTCGCAGGCTTCAGGTCGCGGTGGAGGACCCCCTTCGCGTGGGCGGCCGCGAGGCCGGCGCAGAGCTGGCGGGCGATCTCGATCCCCTTGTCGCGCGGGAGATGGCCGATGCGTCGGAGCAGGGAGGCGAGGTCCTCTCCGTCGACGTACTCCATCGAGAGGTACTGGAGATCGCCGGTCGTTCCGATGTCGTGGACCCGGCAGACGTTCGGATGCGTGACCTGCCGCGCCATCCGCACCTCGTTGCGGAAACGCACCAGCCGATCCGGATCCGAAGCGAACGTCAGCGGCAGGAACTTCAGAGCGACCGGTTGCTCGAGCGTGAGGTCGTCGGCGCGGTAGACCTCCCCCATGCCGCCCCGGCCGAGGAGCCCGACGATCCGGTACCGATCGGCGACGACCTGTCCGGGGGAGAACCGCTCGCGTCCCGTGCCGCTGCCTGCCGGCGTCGAGGGAGGACGGGATCCACGGGCCGAGTCGCGCGGCGTCGTCGGCGCCTCGAGGGTCGGGTCGGAGGCGAGACGATCGAGCGGGGTACCGCAATGCGGGCAGAAGCGCTCCGCTCCGGATATGGGAGCCCGGCATCCCGGGCAAGCTTCAGGCATCTCCATCCTCGACCATGATCCCGGGAAGACCCGGCGGATCGGTTGATTGCACGGGACCCAACGAGGTCGACCTTAGCCCATGCTCCCGGATCCGCGCCAGCGACCCCGACCGGGAGCCGGGTTCAGAAGATCCCGCCGATCGCGTCGGTGAAGTCGCGGGTGAGGAACTGGATCCGCCCGATCAAGAGCGAGACCCGCGCCATGACGGTGTAGCCGAAGGAGGCCCCGAAGCCGGCCATGATGCAGAGCCGCCCGAAGTAGGCGAACCTCCCGATCGCGCCCTTCTGCTCGACCGAGAAGAAGAAGAAGACGAGGCAAGCCAGCGTACCGGCGGCGATGAAGGTCGCATCGAGCGAGGAGAGGAGGTTGCCGATCGTGCTGCCGGTCGGTTCGAGCCGGACGATCGGCTCGACAGCCGCGGCCGACTGCTGCAGGACCCGCCCCTCCAGGGTCTGCGGGATGCTGACCCCGGAGAACCCGCCGATGTAGAAGGCGATCGACCAGCGGCTCAGCCAGCCGATCTTCGGGATGAACCGGGTGAACAGGATCAGGCCGAGGAACAGCGGCAGCAGGTAGTCGATCTGCCCGTTGTAGAGGACGTTGTCCCAGAGCTTCGGCTTGAACACGTTGTAGTAGTAGGTGACCACGAGAAAGCCGACGGAGACGCCGACCGAGATGTGCTCGGCCATCTTGTACGCTGCGTTGTCCCGGTAGAGGAACGAGAAGATCGCCAGGGTGACGACCCCCGCGAGCAGCGTCCAGAGGATGTTCGCGGTCCCGCCGTCCATCAGCTCCTCTGCTCCCTTCTCGAGATCCAGTAGGCGACGTTGCCCAGCGCGATGAAGCCGATGATCAGGAAGTGGACCATCTTCTGCGACCGCATCCCGGCGGTCCCGTCTCCGATCTCGCCGATCCGCTTCTCGTACTCCGCCGCCCCCTTCAGTCCGCCCAGGACCCCCGCGATCTGCCCCCTCTGGTAGAACGG
>WJJW01000319.1 GCA_014729455.1 Candidatus Eiseniibacteriota bacterium | reverse complement strand
GGTGTGGAGAGGCGGGCGATTTCCCGGCTTGACGGGGGGAGGGATGTTTCGTAATTTCACAGAAATGAACAAGAGGAGATTCCAGATGCCTGAAATCGCCTGGGTGGCCTTGATCTTCCTCGGCTACCTGCTGCTCAACTGGGTGGTGCTCCCTCGTCTGGGGGTCCCGACCTGAGGGTCGGCCTGGTCGGACCGATCCGGGGGATCGGCATGCTCACGACCCGTGAACGAGCGGGAGACCGGCTCGGAGAAAACCGGCGGGGAGACGCAGGCTCCCGCCCGGGAGCGGGAAAACCGGACGAGGTGATTCCGGGATGAAGCACACGCGGGATTTCCAGGGAGCCGCATCGCTTCTGAAGATCCTCGGGCACCCCCTGCGTCTGAAGATCGTCTGCGGACTGCTGGGGGAGCCGGCCAACCTGACCCGCATCGCGCGCGACCTGCAGATTCCGGTCTCCACCGCGGCGCAGCACCTGTCGGTCCTGCGGCGCGGGGGCGTTCTCGAGGAGTCGAAGAGCGGAGTGGAGGTGACCTTCCGGGTCACCGACGATCGGGTCCCGGCGATCCTGCAGGTCCTGTGTTCCACCTCTCCGGCGGCGGGATCGCTTCCGAGCTGGTCCTGGCGCAGACTGAAGGCGGATACCCCGATGACGGGGGCGAAAAGCTAGGAGCCGACAGGGATGCCCTTCTACGAGTACTCTTGTCCCCGATGCAAGACGAAGTTCGATTTGATGCGGCCCATCGCCGATCGGGATCGCCCTGCCGTCTGCCCGGAGTGCGGCGCGGAGGGGGCGCAGCGTGAGCTCCCCCACATCCAGGCGACCGTCTCGGGCGGGTCGACCGAAAAGCGCGCACCCGCCTGCGGCGGCGGAAGCGGCTTCGGCTGAGCGGTCCCCCGGTAGCGGGGTTCCCGCTCAGACGCACGCGACCGCCCATCCCCTCTCTCTTTCGCGGCTTCTCGCGGAACGCTCCCGCGGGGAGCCGTCGCGGCTTCTCCTGCTCGAACTCGAATCCGGCCGCGCCTGGACCGTCGAGGAGATCGACCGGTACCGGCGGAGCTGCACGGGCTCGCTCGCCGGACACGGGATCCGCCCGGGGGATCGGATCGCCGTCGAGGCGGAGCCGTGCGGGCAGACGCTCGGCTGGCTGCTCGCCGTCTGGGACGTCGGCGCGGTCTTCCAGCCGCTCCTGCCGCGCCTCCCGCTCCCCGAGAAGCAGCGGCTGCTGCGCGGATCGGGAGCGCGGATCGTCGTCGATCCCGTCTCCGAGACGATCGAGAAGGGGCAGCCCGGCGCGGTCGATCCCGAGCCGGCGGAAGAGGGGACCGCGCTGCTCTTCACCACCTCGGGGACGAGCGGGCGGCCGAAGGGGGTCCCCCACACCCACATGGCGATCCTCGCGAATCTGGAAGCGCTCGGACTCGCCTGGGGGCTCACCGAACGCGACCGCTTGCTCTCCTGCCTGCCCTGGAACCACGTGCACGGACTCTGGATCGCGCTCCTCGGCGCCTTGCTGCACCGGTTCCCGATCATCCAGGCGCGCCGCTTCCCGGGCGCCGGTCCGCTGATCGAGGCGATCGACACGCTGCGCCCGACCCTGGTCTACGGCGTGCCGACCTTCTGGTCCGACCTGACCGCGCCCGAGACGCCCCCTCCTTCTCCGGCGCATCGCCTCCGTCTCGCCGTCTCCGGATCGGCCGCGCTCTCGCAGACGATCCGACGCCGGATCCAGGAGCGGTTCGGGGTCGAGCCGCTCGAGCGCTACGGCATGACCGAGGCCGGGATGATCCTGTCGCAGCGCCTGCGGGCGGATCGCAGGAACGATCCGGGAGCCGTGCCCCTGCCCGGGGTCGAGGTCCGGACGACCGAGGAGGGGGAGCTGGAGATCCGCGGCCCCTCGGTGATGCGCGGCTACTGGCGCGACGCGAACGCCACGCGGGAGGCGTTCCGGGACGGTTGGTTCCGGACCGGGGATCTGGTGGAGCGGGAAGGCTCCGGATACCGGATCGTCGGCCGGACCTCGATCGACGTGATCAAGTGCCGCGGGTTCAAGATCGCCGCGCCGGAGATCGAGGAGGCGATCCTCTCCTGGGCCGACGTGCGGGAGTGCGCCGTGATCGGGGTCCCCCACGACCGCCTCGGGGAGGAGATCGTCGCCTGGATCGTCCCGGGCGTCGGAGTGGAGATCGAGGAAGAGGAGCTGATCCGCCGGCTCCGTTCCCGGCTGTCGGGGAGCAAGATCCCCCAGCGGTTCCTCTTCGTCGACGCCCTTCCCCGGACCCCGGTCGGGAAGATCGCGAAATCCTTGCTGCGGGAGCGGTCGAAACGGGCGGCCGGATAGGCGATCCGCCGTCGAGAGAGCGGTGGGTTGCGGCCTTCTCATCGATCCCGCATAAATAGTCGAGTCGCATCGAACGGGGAACGTCGATCGGAGGAGTGGAGGCCCGAGCCGACTGATGGCACCGGAACCAGAGACGCGCGCCCGCGCCACGAGAACTCCCCCGGGAGGCCGATTCCGGGGGCTCTTCCTGCGCCGGATCCCGCTTCGCCTCGACGAGCAGACGACGATGATCCTGATCGCCGTGGTGATCGGGATCTTCGGCGGGCTGGGCGCCTACTTCTTCCGCTGGCTGATCGGCTCGATCGAGAATCTCTCCTGGGGCGCGGAAGGGACCTCTCTGGAGCGGTTCGCCCGGTCCCCCTGGTACTGGCGGATGGCGGTTCCCGCGGCCGGCGGGCTCCTCGTCGGTCTGATCGTGAAGTTCCTGGCGCCGGAGGCGAAGGGGCACGGCGTCCCCGAGGTGATGAACGCGGTGGCCCGCAACGGCGGCGTGATCCGGCCGATCGTCGCGGTGGCGAAGTCGTTCGCCTCGGCGATCAGCATCGGGACCGGCGGATCGGTCGGTAGGGAAGGACCGATCGTCCAGATCGGCTCCGCCCTCGGCTCGACGCTGGGGCGGATCCTCCGGCTCTCGACCCGCCGGATCCGGACCTGCGTCGGCTGCGGGGCGGCGGCCGGGATCGCCGCGACGTTCAACGCGCCGATCGCCGGGGCCTTCTTCGCGGGAGAGGTGATCCTGGGCGGGTTCGCGTTCGGCGCGTTCGGCTCGGTCGTGATCAGCTCCGTCACCGCGACGGTGATCGCCCGATCGCTGCTCGGGGACGTTCCGGCCTTCGTGATCCCCGCCTACTCGATCGTCAGTCCGGCGGAGATGCTGACCTACGCCGCGCTCGGGCTGCTCGCCGGAGCGGGCGCCGTCGTCTTCGTGCAGGTGCTCTTCTGGTTCGAGGAGCTGTCCGATCGGCTCCGGACGATCCCGGGTTTCATCCAGCCGGTGATCGGGGGAGCGCTGATCGGAGCCTTCGGGCTCCTGTTCCCCGAGGTGATGGGGGTCGGCTACGACACGATCACCGATGCGCTGACCGCCAAGCTCGGCCTGGCGATGATGGTGATCCTCCTGTTCGCGAAGATCTTCGCGACGAGCTTGACGCTCGGCTCCGGCGGCTCGGGCGGCGTCTTCGCTCCCTCGCTCTTCATGGGGGCCGCGCTCGGCGGCGCGGTCGGCCGGATCGCCCAGCAGATCCTGCCCTGGTCGATGGCCTCCCCGGGAGCCTACGCGGTCGTCGGGATGGGGGCGATGGTCGCCGCGACGACGCACGCTCCGATCACGGCGATCCTGATCATCTTCGAGATGACCGGCGACTACCGGGTGATCCTCGGGCTGATGATCTCCTGCATCCTGGGCACGCTGGTCGCGCAGCGGATCCGCCGGGAGTCGATCTACACGATCAAGCTCTCCCGCCGTGGGATCGATCTGCACGCGGGGCAGGAGGTGAACGTCCTGCGGAGCCTCCGGGTCCGCGACATCGCCCGGCGCGAGGTCGAGACGGTCCCGCGGCACGCGTCCGTCGAGGATCTCTACCGGCGGATGGTCGACTCGCGGCACTACGAGTTCTTCGTCGTCGACGCGAACGAGGATCTCCAGGGGGTGGTCAGCGTCGACGACCTCCGCCATCTGCTCCCGCACCTGGAGAATCTGAAGCGGATCACGATCGCCGAGGACATCATGACCCGACCCGTGCTGTTCGTCCGCGAGGAGGACACGCTCGACTACGCGATGCACCAGCTCGGGAAGGGGAACTTCGAGGAGCTGCCGGTCCTGCCGTCCGGAACGTCGATGCGGCCGATCGGCACGATCCAGCGGCACGACGTCATCAAGGCGTACAACAAGGAGATCACCCGCGTCGATCTCCCGGGATCGATGTCCGCCAGCCTGCACTCCGCCAGCCGGATGCGCATGTGGGAGACGGTCGGAGGCTACGTGCTCGCGCAGGTGGAGGCGCCGCCGCACCTCTGCGGCCGTCCGCTGGAGTCGCTGCGCCTCCGCCAGGAGCACGGCGTCCAGGTGATCCTGATCGAGCGCTCGGCGGAGAGCGGCGATTCCCGGTTCACGCTGCCGCGGCGCGACACGATCCTGACGCCGGGGGATCGGGTGATCCTCTTCGGCCAGCGCGACAGCCTGCGGGCGCTCCTGCAGGAGACGGATCGGTAGGCGGAGCCGACTCCGCCGGCCGCTCTCCCGCTACCGTTCGACCTCGATCCAGCCGAGCGGCAAGACGAACGAGGCGGCGCGGAACTCCTCCCCCAGATCCTCGAACCCCGGCGGCCAGGGGACGCGCACCTCGGCCTGCATCAGGAAGTTGCCCGGCAGCTCGGGGATCCGGCCGGTCAGGAAGACCCCCTCGGTGGCGTTGGCCCCCAGGTAGAGCGTCGTGTCCTTCTCGGCGGAGGTGTAGCCGTCGCGATCCAGGAACCGGAGCAGCCACTGGACGTCGATCACCTCCCCGGTCGGATTGCGGATCGTTCCCTCGAGGGTGTAGCGGGAGTGCGG
>WJJW01000318.1 GCA_014729455.1 Candidatus Eiseniibacteriota bacterium | reverse complement strand
GACTGGATCTCGAAGACCTCCTCGGTCCCGATGGCGCGCTCGAACGCCACCGTGGAGCCGTCCGGCTGGCGCACCGAGAGACGGATCGTCCGGTCCCCCTGACGGGTGATCGGCTGGAGCGCCGTGAGGAGCCATCGATCGGATCGATCCCCCTCGATGCTCCCGGCCGGCTCCGCCCGGACCGGGAGCGCGTCCCCGTCGACCCGGAGCGTCAGGTCCTCCTCGGCGAGGTGTCGGGGCGCCTCGAAGGAGACCCGGACGCTGTCGGTCTCCTGCACGAGATCCCCTTCCTGGAGCCCCGTCCAGTCGTCTCCCTCGCGGCGGATCTCGAAGTCGACGCCAACGCGCACCGGGAACGTCGCAAGCGCGACGCGTCCGTTTCCGTCCTCCGCGCTCAACACGACGTCGTAGTTCTGCGGATAGACGGTCGTCCGGTACCGGACGGTCAGGCTCCGGTCGTCGGCGGAGTCGGCCTCGACCGTGTACCGATCCGGGGGGACGGTCCCGCCGATATCCTCGACGGAGAAGCTGCGGGCCCAGATCTCGTCGCGGACGTCCACCTCGAAGAGGACCGAGTCCTCCCCCGCCGGCAGCACGAGCGGGGCCCCCGTCTCGACCGGCTCGCCGTCGAGCCGCACCGAAAGGCGCGGCGGCGCGGCGTCCATCCGCAGGCCGGGATCTCCGAGAAGGGAGTAGGTCGCCGACATGCTGAAGTAGGTGTCGCTGTTGCCACCGCCGACGGCGACGATGTTCGCCTTGCTCCGGCTGACGATCTCTCCGAGGACCCACCGGGTCTTCCCGTCCTGTTGGGGCGGATTGGCGAAGAACGCCTCCACGACGGCGAGGTTGTACCGGTCGCTCAGATGCAGCCACTCGTATCCGGTCGAGGCGATCGCGCCGACCCCGGCCGCGGCGGGGGAGAAGAGCATGTTCTCGGAGATCCCGTCCGCGCGGCCGTAGTTCGCCTCGTCCGAGGCGGAGAACTCCGCGAGGTGGCAACCGTATCCCATGAAGACGAACGGCCGGTCCGAGTTCGCCAGTCGATCGACGTCGAGGCGGCTCGTCCCCTCGCTGTGCCGGAAGACGTACTCGTGGGTCATCAGACGCGCGTTGGCGTGTCCGTTGTACGAGACGAACAGGTACCCCCGGTTCATCTGCTGCCACAAGAGCGGCGCGACCGACTCCGTCCCGTAGTTGAGGTTCGTCAACCACGCGTCCTGGGGAGGATCCGGGTTGTAGATCACCCAGCCGTCGTCGTCGAAGGCGCACCGGCCGGTCTCCGGATCGATCACGCAGCGGCCCAGCTCGGGAACGCTGTCCATGTAGGCGTAGACGTAGAAGCTGTCGACCCCGAAGTCGACCAGCCGCCCTTCCTCTTCGATCAGTTCCTCGGAGAGCACGCAGGCACGGCGGAAGATCTCCTCGCTGGTCTTGTACTGGTAGGGGCTGTCGAAGCTGATCGTCGAGCTCCAGGCGTCATCGGCGATGAAGAGGACCCGGTTGCGCCACTGCTCGTCCGGCTCGAAGGTCTCGTAGCGGATCGTCTTGTCCAGCGCCGCCTCGAGCTGGTCGACGTCGCCCGCGGAGATCCGGCCGACGTGCATGTCGGGCAGGAAGTCCAGAGCCTCCCCGGTCCCGACCAGGTCGTCGACGAACCACTGGTCCGAGGCGATCAACTCGGGCCCCTGGTAGCTCGTGTAGGAGTTGGAGAACATCGTCTGCGTCGGGACCCAGTTCGGATCCGAAGACACCAGGTCGTTGTCGAACGCGTCGGTCGCGTCCCCGACCAGGAGCAGGTAGGCCGGCGGGACCGCCCGGGTCCGGAACAGCGTGCGCAGAAACGATCGGATCGCGTGGGGCCAGCGGCGTCCTCCCGAGAACTCGTCGTAGACGTCCTCGATCGGCGCGACCAGGATGCGGTGTCCCCCTCCCGCCTCCGACTCCCGGTGCCCGATCCACTCCTGGAGGTTCGGGATCCACTCCCTCGGAACGATCACGACGTAATCCTCGTCCCCCGGACCGGCCAGATCCGACGGGACGTCCCGGGCGATCCGGTCCGGAGCGGGAATCTCTTCCGGCTCGGCCAGCCAGAACCGGCGCGGGCTCCCGTCGAGGTCCCACTGGAGCTTGAGCTGCGCGCGGGGACCGGAGCCTTCGATCTGCACGTCGGGATCGATCGACAGGAGGCGGGGAGCACGCGGATCGGTGAACTCGACGCCCAGGAATCCGTCCGCGGGAGGGCGCGGCAGGCGGTACTCCGTCGGCCCGACGGCCGTGCCGGTTCCGATCTGGGCGGTGCCGTCGTCGAACTTCGGCTCCCGCGAGTAGGAGACCTCGAACCAGTGGAGGGCGGCGCCGTAGCCGTCGTTGAGCTCGAAGTGGATGAAGTGGTTGTCCTCCTCGCGCAGCGGCGTGCCCGCCAGGTCCGCGGCGTCGGCCACGTACAGGGCGCTGTCCTGTTGCGCGGCGACGACCGGGGTGCGCGGCAGACGGACGCCCAGGGAGGTGTCCGCCTCTGCGGTCTCGCTCAAGAACAGGTGGATCCGGTGGGTGTGCAGCCCCCCTCCGGGCCGGAGGATCCCCTGGAACCGGGCCGCGAGCCCGCGCGGCGCGACGAAGCCGGGAAGATCGAACGGCACGCTGAACCAGTTCAGCCCCGAATCGATGTCGTACGGGTTGCCGCCCTGCCAGTACGTATGCTTGGTCCGGACCGACAGCACGCCGCTTCGCAGGTCCCGTTCATGATCGATCAGGCGCGATCCGCTGCCCGCACCGACCTTTCCGTACGCCCGGACCTCCTTCTCCCATCGGATCGTCCACGGGAAGCTCTCGACCGGCGTCAGCTCCGCCCCGAGCCAGCTCGACGTCTCCTCCATCCGCGCGTTCGCGGCGCCGTCCCGCAGCCCCAGCCAGTAGACGTGCCGGCGGCCGTAGCGCCGCAGGTACATCGGCAGGTCCGGCAACCGGTCGTAGAGGTTCTCGCCGTAGAAGACGAATGCGTCTCCTTCGCTCCAGTCCCCCGACGCGTCGCCGTCCTCGATCCGGATCGGCACGTCGACCTCGCTCTGCGGCGGTTCGGCCGCGTCGTCGGAATCGTAGAACCGCTCGAACAGACGGAGAGCCGAGATCGGCCGGCCCTCCCCGTCCCAACCGGCGTCCGCCAGGTCCTCGAAGGTCACGCGCCGGAGTCCGCTCTCGAGGACGTCCAGCTTGACCAGGTCGGTCGTCTGCAGCGTCTTCGGCCGCGGCCGCGGCCGCGCGGGCGCTCCCCGCGCCCACGAAGCGGCCGCCTCGGCGTTCAAGAGCGCCGACCGGTAGACCCGCTCCCAGCTCGGATCGTCCCGCATGATCGGACGCCCCGTCTCCGGCGCCGGGCCCGGCGTGAACCGGACGGAGACGCGGACGAGGCGTGCGGCGTAG
>WJJW01000317.1 GCA_014729455.1 Candidatus Eiseniibacteriota bacterium | reverse complement strand
GCGGGCCGACGCGCGCATCGCCACGACCTCTTCGTCGAGGCAGATCGACCGGAGCTCGCCCGCCAGCGGCTGCAGCGGCTCCGGAAGCAACGCGCGATAGAACACCGAACCGGGCTGGCCGGTCAGCTCGCGGATCCGCGCGTCGGTCGGAGGAGCGAGATCGAGACCGCGGCTCTCGGCGAACCTCCGGAACCCTCGCTGGATCGCCGGGTTCGCGACCTCGTGCGACGGGACCAGCGTGCCGTCGTTGTCGAACACGACGATCCGAACTCGCTGCAGGTCGATCGGAGACGTGCTCACGGCCCGCGGCGGATCTTTCCCTGCGTGATCAGGCGATAGAGGGGAACGTCCCATCGGGCCGGAAGGAAGCACTCGGTGATGCCGGGCACCCCGTCGAGCGCGGGATCCTCGCAGCTCAACCGGCTCAGGCAGCGCACGAAGAACGGTCCGCGATCGAGCACGCGCACCAATCGCGCGTGCCACGCGACCGGCCCGCCGGACCCGCGGATCTCCAGCGGATGCGGCATCCCCCACCGGTTGCGCCGGATGTGCGTCGGGTCGATCCGCGCACCCTCCACGCGCCGTCCGCCGTCGCGCCCGCCGTGGTAGACGAAGTGCCCGGCCGGATCGACCGCGCCGTCGCCCCGTGGCGGGTCGGTCGTCAGCGGCAGGCCGACCGGATCGATCCGGTGGTAGGCGATCGTCTTCTCGCTGCCCTGGAACCGGCCCCACAGCCAGCGTCCGACCGCAGGGCTGAGCGGCAGCCGACCGGCGTTGCGCTCGAGATACCCCAGACCGTTCAGCTCGATCGAGCGCTCCCGCCTCCCGGTGAGGCCGCTCCACGTGATCCGGCCGGTCACCTCCGTACGGGAAGCGAGGATCTGCCAGGCGTGCCGGATCCCGCCGGGTCCGTCGTTCCCGAGCGGGATCACGTCGCTCCCCGGAGTGAGCGGCCGCACCTTCAGCCGTCCCTGCACGGTCGCTCGCGACCACCGCGACCGTTCCGAGACGCTGATCTCGTAGGCGCCGTCCCGGTTCCGGACGACCCGGCTCGCGCCCAGGCCGAACAGCGCCCCCGGCTCTGGCGGCTCGGCGACCAGATCGACTTCGCCCCGGTGCAGACTGGGAAACCAGGGATCCGAGCCGCGGCGGACGAGCGGCGCCTCGACGATCACGCTGGCCCGGGTCCGCCCCCGCTCGTAGAGGCCGAACCCGAACGCGCCGTGGTTGGTCGGGTCGGCGAGATCGGGGCGATCGTCGGGTGGGATCCCGTTCCGATCCCGCAGCTCGAGCACCTCGTCGTAGTAGCGGGGGGAAAAGAGATACCCGGAATGCCAGAGGGCGACGAACGCCACCCGCCCGTCCAGGCTGATTCCGTCGAACCGGTACCATCCGAACCCGCCGGCGAGCGGACGGGATCGGCTCTCGTTCAGCGAACGTTGCGCCAGGGGGACCTCCTGGGTTCGCCGTGGGCATCCGCGCCCGCAGCGACCAAAAGCATACCGGATGCCGCGTTCTCTTGTGTCTCCTTTCCAGCCTTCCCCTCCGCGGCGGATCGGACGCCCGTGACCGGCTCCGGACCGGCCGTGCCCCTTTTCAGCGATCGACGGATTGTCTAGGCTCCACAAGCGACGCGAATCTAGTCTTGAACCGGAGAGAGAAGCGGGCAAGGAGAGGATCGATCGATGTCGCGAGCGGATGCGATCAGCGGATGCATGGCCGGCCTGGCCGTCGGAGACGCCCTCGGCTACCCGGTCGAAGGGTGGACCGAAGAGGCGATTCGGGAACGGTACGGCCGGATCCGCGACTACGTGGAGGCCCCGCCCGATCCTCCGGAGCGGTGGAGGCAGGCCGGGCTGCATTCGGACGACACCCAGCAGACCCTGATCCTCGCGGAGGTGCTGGTCGAGACCGGCCGGGCCGATCCCGATCGGATCTGCCACAAGTATCTCGAACTGGCCGAGGGACCGGAGCATCTCGTGCTCGGCGCGCACCGTGGCGCGGGCAGGAACTTCCGCTACACGGTCCAGTCGCTGCGCGAGGGGGCCGGCTGGAACCGCGGCTCCCGGCACTCGGCCGGCGTGGGAGCGAGCATGCGGGCCGCTCCGGTCGGTCTCGCCCTGGGAATCGACGACGCCGCCGTCCGCACGAGCACGGCCTTGCAGGCGCTGACGACGCACAACGATCCGCGGGCGGTCGCCGCCGCGTTCCTGGTCGCCCACGTGGTCGGCCGACTCGCGTGGACCCGACCCTCGTCGATCGAGCCCGAGTCGTTCCTCCGCGACGAGATCCACTTCGTCCGTCGCTCCGAAGGTTGGCTGCTCGAGGCGCACCCGCGGCACCTCGCGCGGGAGAGCCGGCCGACCCTCAACCACATGAGCACCGCGCTGTCCGGGCTCGTCGGGTCGCTCGAGCTCCCGCCCGAGCAGGTCCTCCCCGGGATCGCCGAACGGGCTTCCGAGCTGGCCGGGTACACGATCGAGCATCCCTGTCGCGGGTTCGCTCCCGCGGGAGTGGTCTCCGCCCTCTACTTCTTCCTCCATTACCGTGGAGAGTTCGAAGCGGCGCTCGAGGATGCGGTCAACCGCGGAGGAGACACCGACACGGTCGGTGCGATCCTCGGGGCGTTCTGCGGAGCGTTCGGCGGGATCGGGGCGATCCCGAGCCGATGGCTCGACTCGCTGCGCGGGCACGACCTCGTCCTCTCCCGGGCGCGCGCCCTTGCCGCGGGGGATCCCTCCGCCCTCGACGAGGCGCCGGACCTGGCCGATACCGAGCTCGCCTGGACGCTGGAGGAGGACCGGCTCCGGCGCGAGAAGACCGGACAGCCGCCGGTCGACTCCAGCGGATGGGAGCGCCGAGAGATCGTCCGCCCGACGGCGGAACGGCGGCGCGAGGAAGACGAGGAGGACGACGAAGAGGACGACGAAGAGGATCGCGCGGGGAGATCCTCCGGAAGCCGCTCCCGATCGCGCAGATCCCGAGGGCGGGAAGACACGGAGGAGGACGAGGACGGTGTCTCGCGCGAGCGTCGCCCGCGGTCTCGATCCCGCCGGCCGCGGCGCCGACGGAGGAGGAGTTCGTCCGACGGCGGGGAGTAGCGCCCCCTCCCCTCCGCCGCCCGGGTCTCAGATCCGGAGCAGCTTCTTGATCTTCCCGAGGATTCCGGGCCGATGCCGGTCGCACTCCTCGTGCGGCTCCGTCCCTTCGATGAACCCTTCCTGAAGAAAGACCGGGCACTCTCCCGTGGCCAGCAGACCGGAGTCGGGACAGATCGCCACGATCGTGATCTCCTCCGGCCGCTCGAGAAGCGGATCCCGATCGGGGACCCGGATCCTCTTCATCACCTCCGCCCAGATCGGCAGCGCGGCGGCCGCCCCGGAGAGGCCGGTCACCTCTCCGCGATCGAACCCGACCCAGGTCCCGACGACCCGGTCGGTCGAGAACCCGACGAACCAGGCGTCGCGAAAGTCGTTCGTGGTCCCGGTCTTTCCGGCGACGTTCCCCTGCACCCCGAGGCGACGGGCCGGCTGCCCGGTGCCGTGATCCACCGCCCCTTCGAGGATCCGGGTGATGAGGTAGGCCTCCGCCTCGCCGACGCCGGGCGGATCGACGATCTCCTGCAACGGGACCGTCTCCCCGGAGGGGGCGAGGATCCCGCGGACCAGGTGGGGGGTCCGCCCCGTACCGCCGGTCGCGAAGGTCCCGTAGGCGGCGGTCACCTCGAGCAGGTTGACTTCGGAGGCGCCCAAGGCGATCGAAGGGAACTCGTTCAGCGGGCTGGTGATCCCGCAGTCGCGCGCCGCCTGCGCGACCTTGTCCGGTCCGACCGCCGTGCAGACCGCCGCCGACGCCCCGTTGCGGGAGAGCTCGAGCGCGCGGCGCACGGTCAGGGGACCGAGATACTCCCCGTCCCAGTTGCGGGGCCACTCGTCCACCCCCTCCTCTTCCTCGACCTCGGGGATGTCGAGCGGAGCATCCTCCACGATCGCCGCCGGTGTCCAGTACCCGCCCTCTTCGCGATGGAGCTGCTGGAACGCGGCCAGATAGACGAACGGCTTGAACACCGATCCGGGCTGCCGTTGCGCCTCGGTGGCCCGGTTGTACGGGCCGGTCGCGTAGTCCCGCCCGCCGACCAGAGCGCGCACCTCGCCCTGGTGTGGATCGATCACGACCACCGCGCCCTGCACCGGTCGGTCCTTGCCGCGCAGCCGCCGGTGCTGTCTCTCCAGCCTCTCCAGCCCGGAGCGGAGTTCGGAGACGACGGCCGCCTGATCGCGCGGATCCAGCGTCGTGAAGACCTGCACCCCTTCCCGGGCCAGGGTCCCCGGGGGCGAGCGGCGGAGGATCTCCCGGCGCGCCGCGTCGAGGAAGTAGCTCGCCTCGGCGATCCGATCCGGCGGTCTCTTCGTCGGCAGCGGAGTGTCCAGCGCTTCGCGGGCCTCCTCGGGGGAGAGCAGCCCGCGATCCTCCAGGACCCGGAGCACGAGATCGCGCCGGCGGCGGGCGCGGTCGGTCGAGGAGTACGGCGAGTAGAGGTTCGGCGCGCGGATCAGGCCGACGAGAAGCGCGATCCCGGCCGCGTCTGCCTCTTCGATCTCGCATCCGAGGTAGTACCGCGACGCCTCTCGGACACCACGGATCTCCATCGTTCCCCAGTAGCCCCAGTAGATCGCGTTGAGGTACGCCTCGAGGATCTCGTCCTTCGAGTAGCGCAGCTCCAGACCGACGGCGAGGAACGCCTCCTGCAGCTTCCGGGCGAAGGTCTTGCGGTTGTGGAGGAACAGCGACCGGGCGAGCTGCTGGGTGATCGTCGATCCGCCCTGCGCCCGCTCCCCCTCGAGGAGATCCCTCCAGAGCGCCCGCGCGGTCCCGATCGGATCGATCCCCGGGTGATGGGCGAAGCGGCGGTCCTCGATCGCGAGGACCGTGCGCACCAGCAGCGGCGGCGCTTCCGCGAGGGAGATCGGGTCGAGGAAGGAGCCGATCGATCCCTCGTAGCCGGCGATCCGCTCCGGCTCGAGCTTGCGGTCGTCGATCGAGAGCGGATCGATCGGCTCGCTCGCGGTGATCGTGCCGCCGTGGATCCGGACCTCCAGCCTGCCCGGCCGGGAGCGATGCGTCGGATACCGGAAACCGCGGAGATGGATCCGAAAGCCGTCCCCGACCCGCGCGTACCGGCCCGGCGCGAGCGAGTCGGACGCCTCCTCGTAGCCGAGACGCGTCAGCCTCGCGGCGAGGTCGTCGGGATCGAGACGGGAACCGGTCGTCAGGTCGGTCTCCCGGGTGAAGAAGAGCAGCGTCTGGCGCGATCCGCTCTCCGGGATCCGCGCGGCGCGATAGGCGGAGACGAGACCGACGACCGCCGCGAGGAGCAACGCCGACGCCGCCACTCCGATCCAGGACCATCTCCGCCGTGGGAGCGGGAGCCTCCGCCGCCGGCCGGGCTTGTCTGGGGAGTCCATCCGGCTATTCTAGACCCATGCCGGCTCCGGCGGACGAACGGATCACGGGGGAGGCACATGGTTCCGATCTATCTCGATCACAACGCGACCACCCCGGTCGCCGCGGAGGTCCTCGACGCCCTGCTCCCGTATCTCCGGGAGCGGTTCGGCAATCCGTCGAGCAACCACCGGTTCGGGACCGAGGCGCGCGAGGGGATCGAGCGGGCCCGGGGCGAGGTGGCCGCCCTGATCGGAGCGGAACCGGATCGGATCTTCTTCACCTCCGGCGGGACGGAGGCGAGCCAGCTCGCCCTCCTCGGCGGCGCGACCACCGCTCGCGAGCGCAAGGGTGACTCGGCCCGGCTGCGGATCGTCTCGTTCCTCCTCGAGCATCCGGCCACGCGCGAGCCGCTCGCCGCGCTCGAACGGGCCGGCGATCGGATCCGTCTCGTTCCCCCCGATCCCCGCGGGGTCGTGCGGATCGAGCGTTTCCTCGAGAACTGGACTCCGGAGGACCCGCCGGATCTCGTCAGCCTGATGCACGCGCACAACG
>WJJW01000316.1 GCA_014729455.1 Candidatus Eiseniibacteriota bacterium | reverse complement strand
GGCGGGCCGGCGGCGAAGGAGTGGCTCCTCCGCCACGAGAACGCCTGGCCGCCCTCGGCCGCGGCCGGCCAGGCCGCCCTGTTCAGATCGGCGCGCACGCCTGCTTGAGCCAGGCGCGGTCCTCGCGGCCGAGCTTGCGCCCCAGCTCCCGCACGACCCTCTTGTGGTAGTCGTTCAGCCACTTCGTCTCCGCCGGGTCCAGGAGCTTCGGTTCGACCAGGCGGGTGTCGATCGGACAGAGGGTCAAGGTCTCGAAGGCGAGGAACGTCGCCTCCTTCTTCGACAGCTTCGGCTCCTCCACCACGAGGATCAGGTTTTCGATGCGGAGACCGTAGGAGCCGTCGACGTAGAAGCCGGGCTCGTTGGAGAGGATGTTGCCCGGCTCGAGCGGGACCGGCGCGGGATGATGCGGCGAGATCGACTGGGGCCCTTCGTGCACGCACAGGTACGCGCCCACCCCGTGTCCGGTGCCGTGCTTGTAATTCCGGCCGGTCTCCCAGAGCGGCTTGCGGGCGAACGCGTCGATCTGGTTCCCGCGCGTCCCGGCCGGAAACTTCGCGGTGGCGAGCGCGATGTGCCCCTTCAGGACCAGCGTGAAGGTCTCCCGGATCTCCTTCGGAGGACGCCGGCCGAGGAAGACGGTCCGCGTGATGTCCGTCGTTCCGTCGAGGTACTGGGCGCCCGAGTCGACGAGATAGGCCGTCTCCGGCTCGATGGAGAGATCGGTCTCGGGAGTGGCCTTGTAGTGGATCACCGCGCCGTGCGGTTGCGAGCTGGAGATCGTGGGAAAGCTGAGTCCCCGGTAGCGTTCCCCTTCCGAGCGGAACCCCTCGAGCCGCTCGGCAGCGGAGACCTCGGTGATCTCGCCGGTCTCCACGGTCTCCTCCAGCCACCGGAGGAACCGGACCATCGCGACCCCGTCGCGCACGTGCGCCGCCCGCATCCCCTCGATCTCCGCGTCGTTCTTCTTCGCCTTCATCGCGGCGACCGGGCTCCGCTCCAGCAGGAGCTCCGCCCCGTCGAGCAGATCGACGACCCACCGGCTGGCGGCGGCGCCGTCGACCCAGACGTGGGCCTTCTTCTCGGCGAGCTTTCGCAACGCCGCCGCGATCTCCTCGTACGGCCGGACCTTCACCGCGCGACCCAGCTTCTTGGCGGCCGCGGACGGAACCTTCACGGGATCGACGAACCAGAACGCCTCCCGGTCGGTCACCAGACCGTACGAGACGACGAGCGGATTGAACTCGACGTCCCGGCCGCGGACGTTGTAGAGCCAGGCGACCGCATCGAGGCCGGTCAGCACGTGGGCGTCGGCCTTCTGCTCCTTCATCTCCTTGCGGAGCCGCCGGAGCTTCGCCGCCGCCGACTCCCCCGTGACGCGGGACGACAGCGGCTCGGCAGGAAGATCGCTCAACGCCGGCCGTTCCTCCCAGATCCGGTCGACCAGATTCTCGTCGATCGTCGACAGCCCGGCGCCCGCCTTCCGCAACGCCTTCTCCAGCTTCGCCGCCCGGTCGTGCGAGACGACCCGCGGATCCACACCGAGGAGATCCCCCTTCGCCAGCTTCCGGGTCAGGTGCTCCTCGATGGTCGGGATCCCCTTCTCGCCGATCCGCATCAGCTTGATCCCGCTCCCCCTCAGCTCCCGTTCGGCCTGGAGGAAGTAACGCGAATCGGTCCAGAGGAGCGCTTCCTTCTTGGTGACCAGCAGGTCCCCGGCGGACCCGGTGAACCCGCTCATCCACTCCCGGCGTCGCCAGGCGTGGGGGACGTACTCGCTCTGATGGGGATCGGTGCTCGGTACGAAATAGGCCGCGACGCCGTGCTGCTTCATCTCGCGGCGAAGGGCGGCGACACGCTGCTTCGGGCTCATGCTCTGCACTCTCCTTCGAGTTGTCCGCGGTCGGAGACGAACGAAAACGCAGTATAGCACCTGGTGGATCGCGAGGTCGGCTCGGGGATCGACGGACCCGGAACGCGGGGAAAAGGAATGGGCCGGCCGGCGAGTCCCGTTGCCGACCGACCCGGGGGAGGATCTTGCGTTCGCTCAGTCCTACACGCGGGCGCGCGCTCGGTTCCGTCCGGTTCGCGAGGATCGGGCGGGACCGAGCGGTCCCGCCCCACGCGGAAACAGACGCCGGAGAGCCGCGCGGGATGCGGCGTCAGCTCCCCTCGCCGCGTTCCCTGCGCTCCTGGATCCCTTTCTGGATCAGGTAGATCCCGAAGAGGACCGGGATCATCGGCCACCAGTCGCTCAGCCACGCGAGGGAGACCTCGAAAAGCGTGTTCAGGAGGAAGAGGAACCCGAGACCGACGAGGATGATCCCGCCGAACAGCGATCCCCCGGGGCTCGGGAGGTTCTTCGGGAGCACCTCGGGAATCTTCCCGCCCGACTGCATCACGTCGTTGTAGAGACTCGCCAACCGGACCGCGTCGATGACGTTGTACAGGTAGAAGAACCCCAGGAAGATGCCGAGAAGCGGCTCCAGTCCCCCTCCCGCAGGCCCGTCGAGCAGCGCGACGACCGACGCGAAGATCCCCGCGTGGACGAAGCCGCGCAGGTAATAGCCGACGTAGATCTGGCCGAGCCCCGGCATGAGCGAGAAGAGACCGGCCAGAAACGGAGACTTCCGCTTCAGCGGGGGATAGCCGTAGGGCGCGGGTCCCGGGGAGCCCTGTGGAAACGCGTCCCGCGCGCTCGTCCCGCTCTCGGGGAACCCCTTGTGCTCGGTGTCCGACTGATTCATGGCTGCCTCCTTCGCTGCGATCGGTCTTCGATCGCGTCGTCATCGTTACGGCCGCGGTCGCTCCGGGGTTCGGTCGGTTTCTCGTCGCGCCCGACGCCGGGTCGGTCCGGATTCGACCGCCAGCGCTCCGCGATCGATTCTCCGGCCGCCTCCATCTCGTTCCACGCCGCGAAGAGGTCTCCGCGCCAGACCGCGCCGGCGATCGGACCGGCCGATCCACGGACGACCTCGATGGTCTCTCCCACGGTCCGGCTCTGCTCGATCCCCCAGGACGAGACCCGTTGCGCGCCTCGCGCCGCCGGAACCGCCGTCGCCTCCCAGACCGCCTCGGCGGTCGATCCGACCGCGCTGGATTCGATCTCCCGCACCGCGATGAGACGCTCGATCGACCCGATCGGGCTGGTCCCGGCCTCGCCGGGTCCGGTCTCCAGCGACGGCAAGGACGGCGGACCGAAGAGCAGCGCGAAGAGGGTGGCGAGCGCGTAGGCCGCCTCGACGGCGAAGCGAGGACGCCGGATCTGGCGCCCCCACCAGGCGGAGGCGGCCGCCGCGATCCGCCGCGAGACGGAGCGGCGGCCCGTGGTGGCGTCGAGGACGTCTCCGACGAACCGGGGATCCGGCTCGATCTCCTGCAATCCGGACAGGTCCTCCCCGAGCGCGGCGAGCGTCGCGGCCAGACCACGGCACGCCGCGCAGTCCCGGAGATGGATCGCGACGAGCGCGGCGTCTTCGGCTCCGGCGGAGCCGTCGACGACGTCGCAGAGCCGCTCCTCGATCGCCGGACAGGCCGAGCCGGTGGTCGCCTCGAGGATCGAGCGGGTCAGGGTCTCGGCCTCGTCCGGCCCGAGAAGATCCCGCTCTCCCCGCGCGAACGCCAGAAGCTCCCCGCAGCGGGGGCATCCCGCCGCATGGCGGAGCGCCGCCTCCCGCCGCGGATCGCCGGCGTCGGGATCGACCCAGCGGTCCAGCTCTCGTTCGAACGTGCGGCAATCCATCGGCATCTCCGGGGGCTAGACCCCTTCCTTCTCCTCCGGGCGGGCGAGAGCCGTCACCTCGCGCGCCAGCTCGATCCGGGCCCGGTTCGTCCGCGACTTGACGGTCCCGATCGGGATCTCCAGCGTTCCGGCGATCTCCTCGAGCGAGAGCCCCTGGATCTCCCGGAGCAGGATGATCTCCCGGCTGATCGCGCTCAGCCTGCGCAACGCCCGGTGGATCAGCTCCCGCCGGGCGGTGATCCGGCGCTGATCCTCCGGATCGGGACCGGGCGCGGGCAGGTCGAACATCTCGTCGACCGGAACCCCGGCCGGCCGGGGACGGGCCCGCATCCGGCGGATCCGGTCGATGCAGGCGTTGCGAGCCAGGCGGATCAACCAGGGAACGAACGTCTCGTCGTTGGTGCAGGCGTCCAGCCGATCGTAGAGCCGGACGAAGATGTCCTGCGCCAAATCACGCGCCTCCTCGGGGTTGCCGACGTAGCAGTAGGCGATCCCGTAGATCCGCCCCTGGAACCGCCGCACGAGCGCCTCCCAGGCCGCTTCGTCCCCGCGCCGGCAACGTTCGAGCAAGGTCTTCGTTTCCATCATCCGCATCCTCGGCCGCCGGGGGCCGTCCCGCCGCCCGGCGTCCTGATGAAACAGGACGCACGCCGCCCGGTCCAGGTTCGCCTTCCGTTTCGTCGCCGGGGAGGACGGAGGGCTCGGGGGTCGTAAGGTGCCGGACGACAGAGAGTTCTCCGGGCGGATCGACTTGCCCGCGGGGCTTTCCCGGGGACGCGGAATCGTTTACCCTGGGGTACTGGATTCGCCCGGGTCGCCTCAGCGTCCCCGGGCGTCGTTCGCATTGACCCAAGTCGCTGGTGAGGGACTCGACGGCCCTGGTGTTGAAGAGCCGGAGATCTCCGAATCAGGACACGCTCCATGGAGGTGCGCTCTTGGGAAGAGGACTGGTGATTGGGGCGGCGATCGGGTTGGCGATCGGGGTCGCGCTGGACAGCATCGCCATCGGCCTGGCTCTGGGAGCCGCCGCTGGAGCGCTGATCGGGAGAGGGT
>WJJW01000041.1 GCA_014729455.1 Candidatus Eiseniibacteriota bacterium | reverse complement strand
GGCCTGCGCAGCGGAAGGGTCCGTTCCCCGACCAGAGCGATCTCGCCCAGCAAGGGCCGGACCCTCCCCATCACGCGGAGGGTGAGGCCGTCATCTTCCATCCCGGGATCGCCCATCGCGGCGACCGCCACCGGGCGGACCGTGCGTCGTTTCTCGTCCACCGATCGCTCCTCGACGCCCGAAATCGGGCTCTTCCTGAACGATCGGCGGCCGGGGAGGACAAGTTGAGACGGCGATCGGTGGGGCGGAATCAGTGGAACAGGGCCAGGATCCGGCCCCAGGTCGTCTCCAGCGTCACCGCGCGGGGAGCCGCCCCCGTCGGCGGCCTATCCTCGGTGCGGATGATCCTCCAGCGCGGCTCGCCCGACCCCGGATCGACCGCTTCGCTCTGGACGAGATGGAGATAAATCGCGTAGCCCCCGGGAGTGACGAGGAAGAGCTGATCTCCGCTGCCGGAATCGACCGTCCGGAGTTCCAGATCGAAGGGGGTCAGGACGACCCGCGTCCACCGGTCGTTCACCGGGCTGACCTCCGGCTCTCCCGCGGTCCAGTCCAGACGGACCCGCTCGACGAACGGTCCGTCCTCGTTCGGTCCGCCGCCGAGCAGGTTCCGGACCGCTTGCCGCATCTCCGTCCGCCCCCAGGTCGAATCCGGCCAGGTGTCCGGCCCGATGTCCCTGGGGATCGAAGACGAAGGTGAAGTCCTCGTGGAGGAGACGCTCGAACTCCTCGTCCTTCATCTCCTCATGGCACTGCTCGAAGTTCGCGAGGAGCCGGTCGATCGTCGTCGCGGCCGGCTAGCCGTCGGGCGGTGTCCGATCGGTCGGGCCGTCGTTCCCGCACCCGAGGATCCCGCAGGTCGCGGCCAGGAAAAGGCCGCGGGCCCGGAACCATCGCCTCTCCGTGGCGGCCTCCTCACCGGTAGAGCGACTTGATCATTCCCCAGGTGAACTGTTCCGTACGAGGCGACCGGCCCGCCTTCTTCACGGGCGGCTTGTCCTCCCACTTGACGAGCTTCCAGATCGGCTCCCCGGTCGAGGGATCGATCTCCTCCGTTTCGAGCACGTGGAGGTGGGTCTCGTATCCCCCCGGCGTGACGAGAAACACCCGATCCCCGTTGTTCGCGTCGACCGTCTCGATCTCGAGATCGACCGGGGCCAGGATCACGCGCCGCCACTTCTCGTCGTCGGGCGATCCGTGCGGCTCCCCGGCCGTCCACTCGAGACGGACCCGCTCGACGACCAGATCTTCGCGGTTCGGCTCGCCGCCGAGCAGGTTGCCCGTCGCTTCGATCTCTTCCTCACGCCCCCACGTCGGTTCCGGCCAGGTGTCCGGGCCCACGTCCCGGGGATCGAAGACGAAGGTGAAGTCCTCGTGGAGGAGACGCTCGAATTCCCCCGCGTTCCTTTCTTTGTAGGCCTGCTGGAAGTTCTCCAGGAGCCGGTCGATCGTCGTCGCGGAAGGGTAGTCGGCCGGTTCCTCGATCTCCGGTTTCGCGTGGTCGTCCCCGCATCCGAGGAACAGGAAACAGCCGGCGAGCCCGCACGCCGCCGGCAGAAGGATCCATCGCCGTTTCATCGCGCCTCCCGCGTTGTCGGTTCGCTTGGCGCCTCGCTCGCGATCGCGTCTCGGTCTCGGCCGGCGCCTAGTGCCGTGTGCTGCGCCCCGCGGCCGCCGCGGTGCGCCGTCCTCCCCTCCGCTCCTGCTTGCGGCGCGGAATCCCCATCTCGAACCGGATCAACTCGATCGGGATCGTCCCGTGGTCCAGCAGCTCGTCGTGGAACCGGCGCAGATCGAACTGATCCCCTTTCGCGGCCCGGTAGTCTTCGAGCAGCTCTTCGATCTGGGCCCGGCCCGCGACGTAGCTCATCGGCTGCGTCGGGTGGGCGCAGTACCGCCGGACCTCCGCCACCGCCGTCTGCCGTTCGATCTGCGCCTTCCGGACCAGGAACGTCACCGCTTCGTTGAACCCCATCCGGCCGGTCTGCAGTTCCACGTCCAGGATCACCCCGCACGCACGCCAGAGCAGATCCTTGAGCTGCAGAAGCCGCGAGCGGTCGTCGCGATGGAATCCGCTCCCGGCCATCATCTTCTCGCAGTAGAGCGACCATCCTTCGGCGAACGAGTTGGAGCTGAAGAGGAAGCGGAGCTTGCGATCCTTCTTGCAGGTCGCGCGACTCTGCTGGAGATGCCGGCCCGGGTACGCCTCGTGCAGCGCGGTGATCGCGGTCCCCCAGCGCGGATGCTCCTTCAACAGCGACTCGCGGTGGGACTCGTCCAGACGGCGATCCATCGTCGTCACCCAGAGCACGCCGACCGGTGAGTCGGCGAACGGCGCGGGGGGAAGATACGCCGCGATCGGCGTCATCGGCCGGGCGAACTCCGGCGTCGGGACGACCGCGAGCGCTTCCTCCTCCGGGAAAGTCGCCAAGCGATTGCGGGCGACGAAGTCCCGCGCCCGCTCGACGTCCTTGCGGAAGTACGGCAGGATCTCGTTCTCCTTCAGATGCTCCCGCTTCAGCGATTGCACGACCTTGCTCCAGGGACGCGTGGGATCGATCCGCGCCGCCACCCGTTTCATCTCGCGGAGCGTTTCCTGGTAGATCCGCTGCCCGGCGGCGATCAGCTCCTCCCCGGTCCAGGCCAGGAAGTGCTCGTCGCTCAGCAGCCGCTCGAACATCGCCCGCCCGACGGCGTAGTCTCCGTGGCTGCGCGGCATGAGATTCCCTTCGAGCCACTCGGCGAAGCCGCCCATCGCTTGACGAAGGTCGCTCGTCGCCCGGTCGAGGGAACCGGACAGCCGGTTGTCCGGAACCGAGGCGATGAACTCCCGCATCGTCGTATCGAGGAAATCGATCGCGCCGTGCGCGCTCAGCGCGGCCGCCTCGGTGAAGATCGGAGAGGGATTCTCGAGGTTCTGGCGTCCCCCCTCCAAATGGGTGGGTCCCTCCTTCAACCTCCCGAGAACCGCACGCGCCCGCTTCGTCACCGGCGCGAAGTCGCGGATCATCAGCGAATAGACGCCGAAGACGATGTCGTCGACGTAGCAGCGCGGACACCGACGCCAGAGGGGACGCCGCTGCAACCGCTGGATCCTGCCGGTCACCCCTCCCTTCGCCAGCCGCAGCTCGACCACGCGCTCGGGGCTCAGCTCCCGCTCGCGGAACGCTCCGAGATCCCGGACGAGCCCCTGCAGGACCGACAGCTCCTTCTCCGCCGCCTCCGCCGATCGGACCGGCAGCCGCGCGTCGTTCGCGCCGTGCACTCCCATCCAGGTCCCGTCGATCGGGTTCAAGTCGATATAGGATTCGAAAATCTTCTCGGCGAGCTGATCGAAGGCCTTGTCGGCGTTGGCCTGCGGCATTGCGCCCTCCCGGATCGTCCCCACCCGACGCGGACAGCCGCAGTTTATCATCGGTTGGACCGATGTCTAGAAGGTCTTCTTAATCAAGCGTATTAGGAACATCAGTTCAGCTGGCTCACGGCTGGAACAGGAACTGGCAGACGTCCCCCTCCCGGATCCGGTACTCCTTCCCTTCGGTGCGGATCCGCCCGTGTTCCTGGAGCGCGGCGCGGGTCGGGTGCTCCTCGAGATCCTCCGGACGGATCACCTCCACCCGGATGAAGCCCCGCTCCATGTCGGTGTGGATTCGTCCCGCTGCCGCCGGGGCTTTCGTTCCTTCCGGAATCAGCCAGGCCTGCAGCTTCCCGTGGGCGCTCGTGTAGAAAGGGATCAGACCGAGGAGCCGACCGGAGACCTCCAGCAGACGGTCGAGCCCCCGAGCCGGCAACCCGAGGTCCTCGAGGAAGAGATCGCGCTCCGCCGGATCGAGCCGGGACAGCTCCTCCTCCAGGCTCACGGCCAGCGGCAGGACCGGCTCCTCCTTCAACGCCCGGCGGAGGCCGGAGACGCAGGCCGCTCCGCCGTTCGGATCATCCTCCGCGCAGTTGGCGACGACGACCACCGGCTTCAACGTCAGGAGGCAGAGCTCCCGCGCTTTCTCCCGCGCCTCCTCGTCGAGATCGATCCGCCGCAGCGCCGTTCCCTCGCCGAGGTGCTCCGCCAGGCGGTCGACGACGAGCAGCTCGGCCGCCGCCCCCTTCGGATCGGCCTTTCCCGCCTGCTGGATCTTCTTGCGGTGCCGCTCGACGGTCTCGAGGTCGGCGAGCAGGAGCTCGGTCTCGACGATCTCGAAGTCGGCCGCCGGATCGACCTTCCCCTCGACGTGCACCACCGTCCCGCTGTCGAAGCAGCGGACGACGTGGACGAGCGCGTCGACCTCCCGGACGTGACCGAGGAACTGGTTCCCGAGCCCCTCGCCGCGGCTGGCCCCGCGGACCAGCCCGGCGATGTCGACGAATCGGATCGTCGCGGGGATCGTCTCCTCCGGTCGCAGGAGCGCGGCGAGGCGCTGGAGCCGGGGATCCTCGATCGTGGCGGTCCCGATGTTCCGATCGATCGTGCAGAACGGGTAGTTCGAGGCATCGGCGTGGGCGTGGCTCAGCGCGTTCAGCAAGGTCGACTTGCCGATGTTCGGCAAGCCGACGATTCCCATCTGGAGTGCCATGCCACCTCCCGCGGGTTCGGTTCGCGCCCGAGGATAGCACGTCCAGCCTGGAGGGAGACGAGGGGGGGACGGATCCTTCCGCCCCCCTCGTTCGTCAGCGGCCGTACCTGCTCTTCATGCGTCCCCAGCTCTCATGGATGGAGGGGGGGTCCCCCTCCTCGATTCCGGCCGGGGGCTCGGTGACGACCACGGTCACCGTCCGGGGAATCTCCACGTGGCCCGCCCCGTTGTCGTTCCCCCTCCAGGCGGCCGACCACTCGTAGTCTCCCGGTTGCTCCGGTGCGGCCGCATGCAGCTGCACGGGGAAGCCGGAGTTGCTGACGTGATCGATCTCCGTTCCGGCGTCGTCGTAGAGGAAGGCACCGATCCAACCCCCCTCGCGTCCTCCGGTCAACGTGATCGTGACCAGCGCGCCGGGCTCGTAGGAATCCTGGTCCGCGGAGGCGGCGATGTTGCCGCGATGCATGTGGCAGCCGTCGCACGTACGGTTGCCACCATGGCATCCGGCGCACTCGGCGTCGTAGATGCTCGGATACGCCGTGACATGGCTCGCCTGGATCGCGGAGAAAATCAGAAGGATCGAGAGGAGTCCGTAGACACAGAGGAGTCCTTTCCCGAGTTGCATGGTTCCCCCGAGGCTCCGGATGGAGCGGTCATGATGGATGAAGGATGACTCTGATCTGACCGATTAGAATTTACGCGTCGCTGCTCTGCAAATGGAGTGAATCCATCTGATTGATTGGATCAGAAAACTTCACTCATTAGGCAGCGACTCGCTCCAGCAGCCGCGCGAGCTCCTCGGGGGTCGCGACGACGCGCGCGGCTCCCGCGAGCTCCCCTTCCTCGCCGTAGCCGTACGCGCAGCCGATGAAGGGGATTCCGGCGTGGCGCGCGGCCGCGGCGTCGGCTTCGCGGTCCCCCACGAAGAGCGCGTCGCCCGGCCCGAGCTCGGCGAGCGCAACCCGGACCATCTCCTCCTTCGACGAGATCCCCCGATGGCCGTGGTAGAACACCCGGTCGAACCGTTCGGCATACCGGAGCCGCTCCCCGACAGCCCCGATGTAGCGTTCCCCCCCGTTCGTCGCGATCGCCAGCCGGGCCCCCCGTCGTCGGAGCCCGTCGACGCTCTCCTCGAGCGGATCGTAGAAG
>WJJW01000315.1 GCA_014729455.1 Candidatus Eiseniibacteriota bacterium | reverse complement strand
GCCGGCGGCTGACCCGCTCCCTGTGGGGCCGGGGAACGAGGCGCCGCCGAACGCGGCCGGGATCGAGTTCCACCCCGGCTCCCGTGGTGTCCTTCGGGTGGAAACGGAGGATCCCCTCTCGAGCGGCTCTCTCCGCCCTCGCCGGAGATCCCAGTCCCGCCCCCGATTCCCGTCGCCTCCGGCTCGTCGGCGGAGGCTTTCGATCAGGCGGTCGCCCATCCGGGAGGCGGCTTGAGCCGCCCGCCGGGTCTCCGATAGGTTGGCAATTCACGGGATCCGATCGATCGGCAATCCCGAACGGAAGAGAAGAGGCGCGGTCCGAGGCCGCGCTTCCTCATGAAGGCTCCAAAGGCCGGGACGGCGAGACCGGCGCCCGAAGAACGTGAAGACGCCGGGATCGCCGAGCCCAGGAAGGAGATAGAAGCCATGCGCATCACGAAGAGCGAGATCCCGGTGAAGATCGATGCTCCGGGCGCCGTCGCCCGGCAGAAGACCGACTTCGGCGACGCCGGAGACTACGGCAAGATCGGCGGGGAGCACTTCGCCCTCGACGCCGGCACGGACCTCACCCCGCTGCTCCAGGGGCTCGAGGAGGATCTTTGCCAGTCGCCGCACTGGGGATACCTGATCGAGGGCGGACTCACCGTGACCTACCGGGACGGGGAGAAGGAGCAGGTGAGCACCGGTGATTTGTTCTACTGGCCCCCCGGCCACACCGTGAAGGCGGAGAAGAAGACGGAGTTCGTCCTGTTCAGCCCGCAGCAGGAGCACACCCGGGTGATGGACCACATCCTCGGCAAGATGGGGTCCTGACCGGCCGGTCGCGGGTCGGGCTGCGGGAGGATCGAGTGGATCCGTCGTCTCCGGAGATCTCGATCCTCCTGCCGATCCGCGACGCGGCGGATACCCTCGATGATTGCCTCGCCTCGCTGGTCTCCCAGACGTTCGGCGACTGGGAGTGCCTCGCCGTAGACGACGGATCCGGCGACGCCACCGCCGCGATCCTCCGGCGCTGGGCGAAACGGGACGGTCGGATCCGCCCCCTGACGGCGCCGGGTCCGGGGGGGATCGTCGTGGCGCTGGAGGAGGCACGCCGGCACGCCCGCGCCGGATTCCTGGCCCGCCAGGACGCCGACGACCGGAGTCTGCCCCGGCGTCTCGAAGAGCAGCGGCACGCACTCCGGGCCGCTCCCGCGCTCGCGGTCCTCGGGTGCCGGACCACCGACGACGGACCGATCCAACCCGGGATGCGCCGCTACCTGGACTGGCTGGGAACCTGTACGGATCCGGATCGGTGCGCGCGCGAGATCTGGATCGAGAGCCCGATCGCCCACCCGACGGCGATGATCCGCGCCCCGTGGCTCGAGCGGGTCGGCGGCTACCGGGAGCGGGGCTGGCCGGAGGACTACGATCTCTGGCTTCGGATCCACCGGGCCGGCGGCGGGATCGCCTCCCTGCCGGAGGTGCATTACGTCTGGAGGGACCGGCCCGGCAGGCTCTCCCGCCGGGATCCCCGCTATGGTCCGGATGCGTTCCTGCGCTGCCGTGTGCACCATCTCCGGCGCCGGCTGGCCGAACGGGGGCTCGACCGTCCGCTCATCGTCTGGGGAGCCGGGCGCGACGGGCGGCGGCTGGCGCGTGCCTGGGAAGAGGAACGGCTCCGGCCCGGGCCGGCCGCTCGTCCGATCGAGGGGTTCATCGACATCGATCCGCGAAAAATCGGCCGGACCCGACGGGGGGTGGCGGTCCGATCCTTCGAGGAGTCGAGGGAGGTCGTTCCGGATGCGTTCCTGCTCGTCGCGGTCGGAGTCGCCGGCGCCCGGGAGGAGATCCGATCCTCTCTCCGCGAGGCGGGGCTGCGGGAGGAGGACGACTTCTTCTGCCTGCATTGAGCCTCTCCGGGGTTGCGTTGGCCTCCCGATCGGCCGTTTGATGGATCGGGAGGATCACATGATGACCGGACGCACGATTCGCCGTCTTTGCGGGATCGCCGGGGCCAGCCTGCTGGCCGGTCTGGCGCTGGAGGCCGGAGGTTGCGCGACCACGCCGCCCCCGCCGCCTCCTCCTCCGCGGGTCGAGGTCCGCCCCGTGAAACCGACGCCGAAAGCGGTCTGGGTTCCGGGCCACTGGAAGTGGAGGGGTCGTCCGAAGGGGTACGTCTGGATCCACGGTCACTGGAAGATACGCTGAGAGAACGGGTTACCGGGACGCCAGGGACCGGGCGCATTCCCCGATCATCCGGGCGCTCTCGGAGTCCGAGAGCCCCTCGGCGGCCAGGGACTGCCAGGTCCGGAAACGGAGCCCGTGCCCCAGCGCCGCCGCGAGGCGCTTCCGCCGTCCCCCGCGGAGCCGGAAACCGCTCGCGAGGTCGTCCCGGATCGAATCGAGGAGCTCCTCGAACCGGTCGGTGATCGCCTTCATCGCCGGCAGGGTCTCGGCGTCCCGCAGCACGGATGCGAACATCCGCTCCACCGTCCGGTAGTACGCGTAGAACGCGGCGAGCGCTCGTCGCGCCCGCTCGACCGGATCCTCGATTTGGGACCAGGTCTCGGGGTCGGGGGGCGGGTGGTCGGCCATGAAATGGCCGGAACAGGCGGCGAAAAGGGTCACCTCGTCGGGGAAGTGACGGTACACGGTCAAGCGCTCCACTCCAGCCCGGTCGGCGATCGCCTGGATCGTCGTCGCCCTCGGGCCGATCTCCTCGTGCAGGGCGACCGTCGCCCGAACGATCCGTTCCCGCGTCTCCCGTTGCCGTTCCGCGCGCCGCCTCATCGTGTATTTCCGCCTCTTCATTTCAGTGATCATATCCGTTCACTGAAGTCTTGACAAGGGGAGAGATCCGCCGTATCGTCTCACTAAATGAACAGTGATGTTCACTGAAATACGAGGGGGGTG
>WJJW01000314.1 GCA_014729455.1 Candidatus Eiseniibacteriota bacterium | reverse complement strand
CTCTTAATCAGTAGGTTCGGGGTTCGATTCCCTGGCGGCGTACCATTTTCTTTGTTTTGTTTCCGCTCTGGATTCCGTTTCGAAGCTGGGGGCGCCTGGTTTCGACGGGGGGAGGGAAGCGAAGGACTGCGTGTCGAGCCGTCACGGCCTCGTTAAACCCGTGGCAAACCATAATTGCGAACGAAGAATTCGCACTGGCTGCTTAAGTAGCCACGTCCCCTGAGGTTGCGCCTGCTGGGCTTCAGGAGGACGCTGATACAGCGGGATAGCCGCGGGAGCGCCCCGCGAACGCGGCGAAACTCTTAGGGGCTGGCCCGAGAAGGATCCTGTCGGCCGGAGCCTTCGAGGGCGAGATCCAATCGACCGAATACGCACGTAGAGGTCCTCGGAGAACTCCTTTCGGACGCGGGTTCGATTCCCGCCGCCTCCACCAATCCCCTTTGGCGAACTCCGATTCTGTCCACCTTTGCTCACAGAAGCCGAGAGCAGCCTGTCCATGCCGCGAACGTCGCGTCGCAGGGAGGGATCGCTTCCAAGGTCAGCACCGAATGCGAAGGTTGGTCTGGACTCGGCGGACCCCCGCTCGACCGTTCTGTTGAACGTGGCCCCGGCGTCCTTCGTTGTCGACCCGCGGTACGATGAGAAGGGGCGATCGGCCCCTCTCTCATCACGGATCGACCTGGAAGGAGGTCGGGAACTCACGATCCAGGTCGATCCGACCGGCGACGGGCGGCGGCCCCGAGGCGGCCTCAGTCCCGGTAGCCGCTCTTGATCGATCCCCAGGACCTTGATTCGGTGGATGTCGCCGCAGGCGGCGAGACGAGCGCGGCGTAGTGCCATCCGATCCAGTCCTCGCCGGTGGTGATCGTGCTCGTGTTCTCGCCCGTGACCGTCGCGACGGGCAGCTCGAAGAACGAGCAGGCGGGTCCCTGGTTATGGTCGAACAGACCGGATCCCTCTCCGCCTGCGATCACCGTTCCGTTGAAGGCGATCGACTCCTCGCCGGCGCTGTAGTCGGGCTGGTCCGCCTCGAGGAAGATGTACAGGGTCGCTTCACCCGGCTCGATCGTCGAGAAGCCGGTCGTCGACGCGTTCTCGCGCAGCGACTCCGCCCCGAAATTGAGATCGATCCGTGCCACCGGTGCGTCCGGATCCGAATAGACGACCGCGAGGAGGTAGCCGAACGAACCGGTCCCCCCCTGGTCGGGAACCGCCGAGAAGGCGTAGGTGCCGTTGCCGGGAACGTCGGCCGTGACGTCGATCACGTACCCGGCGAGGTCGAGGAGTTCCTCCTCCCCGTCGGGCTGGTCGATCAGGTCCGCGACCTCGGTTCCGTAGTCCTGGCCGTCGAAGACGAACTGCATCGAGTTCGTCGCCGAGCCGGCGCTGTCCCAGATTCCGGTGATGAACAGCGCCCGCTCCACCGTCGCCCCGGTCGGGACGTTGTCGAGCGTGAAGGTTCCCTCGGTGTCGAGCAGCTCGGGATCGACGGCATGGACGATCCCGCCGTTGCCGGTGAAGGTGTAGAGGTGTTCGGGCGGGTTGTCTCCGGTCAGGAACGCGCCGCCGGCGTCTCCGGGAGCGGGAAGCGGATCGGCCGAGGCGGGTGCGGCGGAGATCAAGAACAGTGCGAGCGAGAGCGCGACGTATCGAAGATGCAAGCTGTAACTCCTTTTCGTCTAGTCTGTTGCGTCTATGTGTCAAGAACGTCCATTCGAACGAACCGATCGACGCTAGAGACCGTGGAGCGGAAGGTCAACCGGGGGGGGCTCTGCTCTGCGACGATCGTCGGGGAACCTGTAGCGCACCCCCGTCAGCTTCTCGCTGATCTCCCAGAGCCGGGCCGCGTCTGGGGGATTCGGGCCCGCTTTCACCAGTCCGACGCGCTTCGGCACCCCTCGCTTCGGGATCGGTCGCCGTCCGGCCCGGGTGCGCCGCGGTGACGCGCGTCGAGGACCCGGCATCCCGGCGACGCCGTTGCAGCTCGAGGACGAACGCTGGTGGGAGAGCTTGCTCTGCGCGTACGCCGCCCACGCGTCGTTTCCCCGTTTCTCGTCCTGCGGCTCGTTCCCTTGATCTCTTGGTTACCGGCGGCACCATCACGCCCGCGTTCAGGATCAGCAGATCGAGCCGATCAAGCCTCGCGAGAAACCGCTCGGCCAACGCCTCGACTCATGGAAAGCTCCTCCCTGCCGGGTTCCCAATCGGCTTTCGAACCTGGAGTAGAGCGTAGGCAAGCCGGCCGGCGCCGGCACGAGCCGGAGCCGCCCATCTGAAGAGGCCGCGGTGGAGGTCGGAGGACCTCGACCGGGAACGAGCAGACGCGTCGGATCGGGCGATCAGCGAAGGAGCATCAACGACCGGATCCTGTTTTCTCTCCCGTCCGCGGAGCGAACCGACAGAGCGCAGTAATAGACGCCCGCGGGGAGCCGCTCTCCGCTTCCCGAGCGACCGTTCCACTCGACCGTGTGGACTCCCGCGGCGCGACGCTCGTCGACCAGGGACGCCACGCGGCGGCCCCGCACGTCGAAGACGCCGAGCCGGACGGATGCCTCGCCGGCCAGCTCGAATCGGATCGAGGTCTCGCCCGGCGCGGGGTTGGGAGCGGGCGGCAGCAGGTCGCAGATCCCGGCCTGCCGGGATCCATCCGCCGGGTCCTCCGCAACGTCGCTGGGCAGGGACAGCTCGCCGATCGCGATCTTCGCGCCTTGCCAGATCTCGATCGTGCTGTCCGGCTGCATGGCGAGATCCTGGACGAAGCAGACCAGCTTGCACTGAGCCGGATCCCAGTCGGGTTCGAGCTGGAACGGGTGGGTCACGAAGGTCGGTTCGCCGGGTGCGATCGAGACCTCGACTCCCGTCTCGGTCGGGATCATGTCGCGCATCACGTGGTTGTGCAGCTCCTGTCCGTTCGGTGCCTGGTACTGCAGCCCCGACTCGGTCAGGACGCACTGCACGGTCCCTTGGAGAGGCTGCGCCGCGTGGTTGTCGATCCGGATCGTCACCGATCCGTCCCGGGTCGCGGGATCGTAGTGGCCCTGGAGATCGATCGCCAGGTCCGACGGCACCGGCAGGCGGGCTTGCAGATGATCCTCCCAGTAGGCGTGCTGCCACCCCGGGTGCTTGTCCCCATCCAGCCAGAGCCACGGCCAGGCGTAGACCCATCCGCCCACGTATTCGTACGGAGGCGGATAGAACTGCCAGCGGTTCTCTCCTTCTTCGGTGATGAACGGGTCGACGGGCCCGGTGTAGTAAGCGATGGCGGCGACGCGGTCCGGATAGGCGGTGGTGATTTCGCTCAGCTCACGGCCGGCGGCGGCGCAGCCGCCTCAGGTCGTGCTGGTGAAATACTCGAGGACGGCCGTCCGTTCGACGGCGAGCGCGCCCCCGGCGAGCGAGACGCAGAAGATCGGCAACAACCAGGCGATGGACCGGATCGGGCGATGCATGGTGGGTTCCCCCCTGTCGAGGTGGACTCGGTTGGCCCCGCGGATCGAGGGCCATCCAGAATTCTAGAAGCTGCCGAGTCGCGCCGCAAACCGGCTCGCCGCTCGATGCCGGCGCCGCGAAGCTCCTCCGGGATCGGGGCCGACCGGGGCCAGCCCGCTTGTCGGTTGTCGCGCGGAAGTTTGGCTTGCGGGTCCGGGATGCGTTCGATAAGCTCTCCGCATGAGTTGGTCTGCACAAATCTCATGGGAACGTCTTCCGTTCACCTGAGTGCGCTGCTTCTCGCGGCAGCGTGACTGCGGATCGGCGCCTCGTTCGACCTAGTTCGAACTTCTTCAACTCCCTGTTCCCGCCACTCTCGCAGCCTCTCTGCCGCGATGCTTCGTCGGGTCCGTCGAACTCGTGAGATGCAGATCGGGAGACGTCCGCTGCGGCCGCAGGGGGAGAGTCATGAAGAGAATCGGCAAGCCGCTGGTTGCCGGAATGGTCCTGGGCCTGGGCCTGTTCGCCCCGTCGCTCGTTCGCGCGGCGGGATGCGGGTGAGTGCCCGTCTCTCTCCCCGTCGGGGAGGATTTCAAATCGCATTCGGTGGGGGAGTTGCGCGTGTCGTACGGTCTGTCGTACTCCGACACGGACCACTACTACATCGGCTCCGAGCGGGATGACGGGATCGAGACGAACGTCGCCCCCGCCACGCTCGGGGTCGAGCAGGTCCTGGGGATCGAGTACGATGCGGCGCCGCGGCTCACGCTCGTCGGGGAGATCCCGTTCGTCCATACGGAGCAGAGCCGCGAGTTCGGCGGTGTGGCCGGCACGATGAAGGCGAGCGGCCTCGGAGACGTGCGGCTCCTGGCGCGCTATTGGATCGCCGACCGGCGCGACGGGCTGCGCTGGTACGCCTCGGCCGGCCTCCGGCTGCCCACCGGCGAGTCGGACGGCACGTTCCGCGCCCAGAACGGATCCCTGGTCACCAAGGACCTCGCGGCCCAGGCCGGAACCGGCAACTACGCCGGGATCCTGGAGGTCGGAGGAAGCCGTCCGATCGGACCGCGATTCGCCCTCGGCTTCTCGGCGAGGTACGTGTTCACGCCGGAGGCGACCACCGTGAACAACTTCCGGCACGAGCTGACCGGCAACGGTCCGGAAAAGAACTCCGATTCCGACGCCGCGAACGCGCGTCTCACGCTCAGCGCACCGCTCGGCAGCGGGAACGGCCGCTGGAGCCGGCTCGCGGCGCGGGTTCTCGCCGACGTGGCGTGGGTCCCCTACGACGACCTCATCGGGGAGACGGAGGGGTTTCGGCGGGCCGGCCCGATCGTCCTCGCCGGACCGGGCCTGAGCTGGGCGCCGGGGGAGGCGTGGTCGCTCTCGGCCGCGGTTCCGTTGACCGTCTACCGCGACGTCCAGCGCAATGGCGGAAACGTGCAGGAGTGGTCGTTCCTGCTCTCCGCCTCGTACGACATCCTCCCTGGTGAAGCCGGGGGGAGTTGAGGAAGGAGCGGCCGCATGACGAACCGGGATCCCTGGCAAACGCTTCCCGCGGAGTGGTCGGCCGATTCCCGCTTCGACGGCGGGGAGGACGGCTGCGGCGAGGTGCTCCTGGATCTCCGGATCCATGTCCGATCGTTGCGGCCCCGGGATCGCCTGGCGGTCCACGCCAGCGATCCGGGCGCGCCGGTCGAGATCCCCGCATGGTGCCGCGTCACGGGACACCGGCTTCTCGAGGCGCGGCATCCGTTCTATCTGGTGGAGATCAAGGGACCGGACGGTCCCGTTCCGAAGGAGGAGAGATCATGAGCGAGAAGTTCTGCGTTTCGATCACCGAGTGCAAGAAGGACGGGGACAAGGCGACCGTCGGGTTCGTGGTCGCCAATGCCGCCCTCGGCAGCGAGAAGGAGACGATGGTTTTCCTGTCGACCGACGGAATCTGGGCCGCGGTGAAGGGGGAGTACGAGAAGGTCGACGAAGGCCAGCCCTTCGCGCCGCTGAAGGAGCTCGTGGACAAGTTCGTGGCGGGAGGCGGCCAGATCCTCGTCTGCTCGCCCTGCATGAAGAAGCGGGACGTGACCGAGGAGAAGCTCATCCAGGGAGCGACCCCGGCCGGCGGCGCGGCGCTGGTGGAGTTCCTGTCGGGCGGAACGCCCTGCATCTCGTACTAGACGGATCGCGAGGGTTCGAGCGATGAGCAACGAGGATCTGGAACGGATCCAGCCGGATCGGGTCTTCGACGGCGGCGATCTGGACTGCGGGTCGGGTTTGGTTCTCCTGATTCGGGAGCAGATGAGCGAGATCCCCGAGGGGAGCGTTCTGGAAATGCGCTCGCGCGAGCCGACCGTCCGGGACGACCTTCCACCCTGGTGCCGGATGGTCGGTCACGACTACCTCGGCCGGTTGCCGGCCGAGGGGACGACGGTCCGCTACTTCGTCCGCAAGGGGAAGGCGACCGCTGCGGCCGAGGAAAAGGCGCTCGCGGAGGACAAGAAGAAGGCGGAGGAGTACGAATGGCGCCTCCGCGTTCGTTCGACGGGACATCTCGAGAGCACCGCCTATTGCCGAAACTTCTCCTTCAAGGTCGGTCAGCCGGCGAGCTTCGAGGAGAAGGACACGCATCCCTCGGCGGTGGAGCTGCTCCTCGGCGCGCTGGGAGCGGCGCTCTCCACCGGCTTCGCGACGGAAATCTCCCGGGCCGGTCTGGAGGTGGACGACATCGAGCTGACGGTGCGCGGCCGTCTGGGAAACCCGCTCGCCTCGCTCGGGCTCGGGGAGGGGGATCCCGGACTTCGGGAGGTAGACGTAAAATGCTTCGCATCGACCATGGCCGATGAGGCGGCGGTGCGGGAAGCCTGGGAAAGGACCGTGGCACGGTCCCCCGTCGCAGCCACGATCTCCCGCGCGACCGTGATGACGACCAAGATCGTGGTTCTGTAGGGAGGGACGATGTTCGAGGTGACGCAGGTCGGGAGCTGGCCCCGATCCCGGGAGCTTCTGGGAAAGCTCCGTGACCGGCAGAAGGGGAGGATCACCCGCGAGGAGTTCGAACGGTTCGCCGACGGCGAAGTGGCCCGGTGCGTGGTGGCGCAGGTGGAAGCGGGAGTCGACGTCGTCGTCGACGGGGAGATCCGCCGGGACAACTTCTACTCGTTCGTGACCGAGAAGCTCGAAGGGACGCGGCTGATGTCGCTCGCCGAGATGCTCGAGACCGTCGAGGACAAGGCGAGCTTCGAGGAGATGCTCGCCACCCTGGATGTCCCGGCGAGCGCCATCAAGAACCCGACCTGCATCGGACGTCTCGAGCGGCGGGAGCCGATCGCCGGCGAGGAGCTGGCCTTCGTTCGGACGCTCACCGACAAGCCGGTCAAGGTCACGCTTCCCGGTCCGTATCTCCTGACCCGCGCCATGTGGGTCGGCGCGTTCTCGGGAGCGGGGTACGGGAGCAAGATGGAAATGGGGGAGGATGTCGTCCGGATCCTCCGGGAAGAGCTGCACGAGCTCGCCGAGGCGGGATGCGACTTCGTCCAGTTCGACGAGCCGGTCCTCACGGAGATCGTCTTCTCGGAGGAGCACGACCGCCGCACCTTCATGTGAGCCACGCTTGCGACCCGCCGGGATGCGGGAACGGAGCTCGATTACGCAGCGGATCTTCTCAACCGGATCGTCGAGGGTGTCGAAGGGCCGCGGATCGGCCTGCACGTCTGCAGGGGGAACTGGAGCCGGGACGAAGAGGTCTTGTTGACCGGCGACTACGAAGCGCTCCTGCCCGCGTTTCGGCAGATGGGCGTCGACCAGTTCGTGCTCGAGTACGCGACTCCGCGTGCGGGGGGAATCGACGTCGTCGGCCGTGCGCTCGGCGATCGGGAGATCGGCCTGGGCGTCGTGAACCCTCGGACCGACCGGGCGGAGGACCCCGCGAGGATCGTCGCGCGGGCGGAGGAGGCCCTGGAGTACTTTGCGCCGGAACGGATCTTTCTGAACCCGGACTGCGGTTTCGGCTGCTTCGCCAACCGCTGCGTGAACGATCACGACACGGCGCTGGCGAAGCTCCGGAGCATGGTGGAAGCGGGGGCGAGACTCCGGAAGCGGTTCGCGTAGACCCCTCCACCTTCACCGCGGCTTCCTCTGCGGATCGACCTGCTGCCAGACGCGACTCGCCTCCACGAACAGGCTCAACAGGACCATCCAGACCGGACACGGAGGCGGATCGACCTCCCCCACCGCCGCCTCCAGGTCGCCCCGGACCTGTTCGGGAAGCCAGACCGACGTCCGTCCGGTCCCCTGGGTCGAGGGCAAGTCCGCAAACGTCTGCCGCAGCACGGACACCGGCGTCTTCGCCTTCGCCTCTGCGTCGGACTCGGATTCGGGCGGTCGTTCGGCGACCCGGAACTCCATCGCGGCCTGCCTCCGGTCGAAACACGAAAGAACGTAGGGCGGCAAGCGACTCTCCGCTCCAACAACAGCGAGGTTCTGCAGAATGGGAACCAAGTTGTCGGCCAGCGCTCGTTTCCGCGCGATCGGGGCGACGATCTCCACGGGCCCGGCCCTTCTCCCCCGTGGAGGAGAAACGATTGAAATCTGAGTTGATTTTTCAATTACAACCGCCCATGCTTTCTTCGACGAGGGAGGCGAACCGAATGGGCCACAGCACCTACATCGTCCGCAGGCCGTCGCAGATCCAAGCGCTGGCCACGCCCACGAGGCTCGAGATCGTGGAGATGCTCCAGGTCCACGGGGCGGCTTCTATCTCCGAAATCGCGGAATCGCTCGGCCGAAGACCGGATTCTCTCTACTACCACGTCCGGATCCTCCAGAAGGTCGGTCTTCTGCAAGAAACCGCGAAGCGTCCCCGCAACCGAACGTACGAGGCGGTCTACGACCTGCCCGGCCGCCCGCTGAAGATCGACTATCGACTCTCCGATCGGCGAATCCGAAAGGGGCTCGTCCGATTGATCTCCTCCCTTCTTCGGAACACGGCGCGCGATTTCCACCGGGCGGTGGAGTCCCGGCCGCTCGTTGCGGAAGGGCCGTGCCGACAGCTCTGGGGCGCCCGGCTGAAGGGCCGGGTGACCCGATCCCAGCTCCGGGAGATCAACGCGCATCTCCACCGGATCGGCGAGATCCTCACGACCCCGACGGCCGCTCACCCGAACGCGGAGCTGATGGCCGCGACGTTCGTCGTTCTCCCCTTGAACCGTGAATCCACCAAGAATGAGGGTCTCCGCTCCCCGGCTCGGAGCCGGACTCGAGATCCTGGAGAGCCCATTCCCGGCGGGCGCGGATCCGCCCGTCCGGGGTTTCTTCGAGCAATCCCCGGAGGGCCGCTGCATAGGCGGCGTCCAGGGCGCTTTCGGATGGCACGGAGATGTG
>WJJW01000313.1 GCA_014729455.1 Candidatus Eiseniibacteriota bacterium | reverse complement strand
GAATCAGGCTCTCTTCGGAGCGTTCATCCAGCGCCGGATCTCGCTGGAGAGCGCCCTCGGGCACAGCCCCAACCTGCTCGAACTCGAGCAGATGATCCAGAAATCCGATCCGAGCTACAGACCGCAGAGCGTCGCCTTGACGTCGCGGTAGGGGGTGAGGCGTGCCAGTCTACGCATGGAAAGGGAAGACGACCGCCGGTGAGGTCCAGGCCGGCGAGCTGACCTTCGAGACCCGGGACGAGGCGGTTTCGTATCTCCGAAGGAAGCGGATCATCACGACGTACATCCGGGAGAGATCCAAGCCGCTCTCCCTTTCCCTGAAGATGCCGGCGAAGGGGGTCAAGACGCGGGAGCTGGTCATCTTCACCCGCCAGTTCGCCACGATGGTGAACGCCGGTTTGCCGCTCGTTCAATGTCTGGACATCCTCGCGAAGCAGAGCGAGACCGCTCAGTTCCGCTCGGTGATCCAGAACGTGATGCACGACGTCGAGTCCGGTTCCACCCTCGCCGAGTCGCTCCAGCGACGTCCCCACGCTTTCGACACCCTCTATGTGAACATGGTGGATGCCGGGGAGGCGGGCGGGATCCTCGACGACATTCTGCAGCGACTCGCCGGTTACCTCGAAGCGGCCGACCGCCTGCGCCGAAAGGTGAAGAGCGCGCTGACCTACCCGACCGTGGTCCTCACGGTCGCCGTCGGGGCGACCGTCTTCATGCTCGTGTTCATCATCCCGACGTTCGCGAAGGTGTTCGAGGACTTCGGGGGCGAGCTTCCGCTGCCCACGCAGATCGTCATGAACCTGTCCGATTTCCTCAAGGGATACTGGTGGGCGCTCGGCGCGGGCTTGGTCGCGACCTTCGCCGCCATCAAGCGGTACTACAAGACCGCGAGCGGCAGGATGCGGATCGACCGGATGCTCCTGAAGATGCCGGTGCTCGGAGTCGTGCTCCGCAAGGCGGCGATCGCGCGGTTCACCCGCACCCTGGGAACGATGATCTCCTCGGGCGTGCCGATCCTCACGGCTCTCGACATCACCGCCCGCACCGCCGGCAACAAGGTGATCGAGGAAGCGATCGTCGCGACGAAGGGGTCGATCGGAGAGGGGGAGACGATCGCCGCTCCGCTCCGGGAGTCGGGGGTCTTCCCTCCCATGGTCGTCCAGATGATCGCTGTCGGAGAGGAGACCGGGGCCCTGGACAAGATGCTCGAGAAGATCGCCATCTTCTACGACGACGAGGTCAATGTCGCCGTCGACACACTGACCTCGATCATCGAGCCGATCATGATCGTCGTCATGGGATTGCTCGTGGGCGGCATGGTCGTCGCGATGTACATGCCGATGTTCAAGTTGATCAACGTCGTCGCGGGCTGATCGCCATGGCTCCGTCGATCGGACGGTATCTCGCGGTCCGGGGGCTGATCGGTCTCGCGGTCGCCGGTCTCGCCGCCCTGCCGACCGCGGGCGCGGACCCGCGAGTCATCGGTCTCGTCCTCGCCTGGGTGGGCGCCAGCACGCTGCTCGGCTTCACCTTCCGATCCATGCTCCGAGAGCGGATGCACGGTGGCCTGGTGACGTTGCTCATTCTCGACCTGGCCGTGGAGGCGGTCCTGGTCGCCGCGACCGGGTGCGCGCGAAGCCCGTTCGTGCTGGTCTTCAGCCTCACGATCGCCACCGCAGGTCTGTTCTATGGCCTCGCTGGAGGGTTCGCCGCCGGCCTCGGCGCCGCCATCGGCTACTGGACGGGGATCATGGCGCAGCGCCACGATCTCGGGATCGCGCCGATCCTCACGTCGGTGTTCCTCGTCGCCCTGGGGATTCTCTTCGGACGGGTCGGCCGGCGGGTCGCCGACCAGTCGCTCGAGATGGATCGGGTGCGCGACGAGCTGGAACGGGTTCGTCTGGACGCCGAGACGATCGTGGCGAGCCTGACCGGGCCGCTCCTCTGTCTCGACCGCTCGCTCGTGATCCGGAGGATCAATCTGGCTGCCTCCCGCCTGTTGGGGATCACCGGGGATCCGTCCGACCGACGTCTGATCGACGTGGTCGAAGCCGATCGGTCGGCTCCCCTGCGCGGCTTCGTCGAGGAGACCTTCCAGGGAGGAGACGGCTCGGCCGAGATCGACCTGCCGTCCCGCAACGGCGGCGAACCGATTCCGGTCGAGGTCTCCGCTTCACGGGTCCGGGACCGATCCGGGCGAGTCCAGGGCGTCGTGCTGCTCCTCGCCGATCTCACGCGACGGCGGGAGCAGGAGGCGGAGCAGGCGCGAAAGGAACGACTCGCGGCGATCGGCGAGCTGTCGGGACATCTCGCCCACGAGATCCGCAACTCGCTGAAGCCGGTCGTCGGATCGATCGAGCTGCTCGCCGGGGAGATTCCCCCGAAGGGCAACGCGGGGGAACTGATGCAGATCATCCTTCGCGAGTCGGAGACGCTCGAGACGTTTCTCAACGACTTCCTCGCCTACTCGCGCGACAAAAGCCTAACGGTGACCGAGTTCGATCTCGAAGTACTGATCGAGGAGCAGGTCGCCTCGCTCGAACGCCACCCGGCCCGCGCGCCCGATGTCGCGCTGCGGCGGCGCAACGGAGCCCCAGCGGGACTCATTCGAGCCGATCGAGCGGCCGTACGGGACATCCTACGGAACCTGATCATCAACGGACTGGAAGCGACGGAGAAGGGAAGCGTGGAGATCGCGACCAACGGCGACGCGGAAACGGTGTGCATCGAGGTGGCGGACACGGGAGCCGGGCTCCCGGACGTCCCGGTGGAATCCCTGTTCGAGCCGTTCCGGACGTGCAAGCCCGGGGGGACCGGTCTCGGGTTGTCGATCGCACGCCGTCTCGCCCGACGCTTGGGGGGCGAGGTCACCTTGGAAGGGGGTCGCGAAGGCGGCACCCAGTCGTATCTGACGATGCCGACCGGTCGCGAAATGCGACGGGCGGCTTGATCGATACCGGGGAGGAATCGTGGAGAGACCGGGCGTACTGATCATCGACGACGAAGAGAGCATGCGCCGTTTTCTGACGGTTCTCCTGGAGAAGGAGGGCTACCGCGTCGTTTCCGCCTCCAGCGGGAAGGCGGCGCTGCAGGTCATCGACGACGAAGAGTTCGACGTCGCGATCACCGACCTCAAGATGCCGGACATGGACGGAATCGAGGTGCTGGAGCGGATCAAGTCGAAGTGCCCCTCCCTGCCGGTGGTGATCCTCACCGCCCATGCCACGACCGCCTCGGCGATCGATGCGCTGAACAAGGGGGCGCACCAGTACATCGAGAAGAAAGCGCGCAACGACGAGATCGCCCTGGTCGTCAAGAACGCCCTCTCGATGGGCAAGCTGCAATCCGAGAACCACGCCCTGAAGCAGCAGCTCCGCAAGAGCGGTGCCGATCGCAAGATCATCGGCAGCGCCGACGAGATGGCCAAGGTCTTCCGGATGATCGAGAAGGTCGCCGACACCGAAGCGACGATCCTGATCTACGGAGAGAGCGGGACCGGGAAGGAGTTGATCGCCCGCGAAATCCACTACCAGAGTCGCCGCGCGCAGGGCCCGTTCGTGTCGATCAACTGCGGCGCCCTTCCCAAGGATCTGCTCGAGTCCAACCTGTTCGGCCACATGAAGGGCTCGTTCACCGGGGCGATCAAGGACCAGCCGGGCCTCTTCACTGTCAGCGAGGGAGGGACCTTCTTCCTCGACGAGGTCGGAGAGATGGCTCCGGCCACCCAGGTGAAGCTGCTCCGCGCCCTGCAGGAACGGGAGATCATCCCCGTCGGGGGGACCAAGCCGGTCCGGATCAACGTGCGCCTGATCGCGGCCACGAACGCCGATCTGGAGCGCGAAGTGAACGAAGGGCGCTTCCGGACGGATCTCTTCTACCGTCTCAACGTCATCCCGCTCCGGCTGCCGGCGCTGCGTCAGCGGCGTGACGACATCCCGTTGCTCGTCGAGCACTTCCTGAAGCTCTACGCGCCGCAGGGAGAGATCACCGGAATCGCGAACGAAGGATTGGACGCCCTGATGCGCTACGACTGGCCCGGAAACGTGCGGGAGCTGGAGAACGTCATCGAGCGGGCGGTGATCCTGAACGAAGGCGGGGAGATCCGGATCCAAGATCTTCCCGAGAAGGTCGTCCGCGGGCCGTCGAAGCAGGGCAGCCTCGTGATCGACACTCCCTCGCTGACCCTGGAGGAGCTGGAGCGGGAGTACATCCTGAAGGTGCTCCACCACACGGGCTGGCAGAAGAAACGCGCGAGCGAGATCCTCGGAATCAACCCGTCGACGCTCTACCGCAAGCTCCTCTCCTATGGGATCCGCGAGCGGTCTCCCGCGCGGGAGGAGGATGCGCCCGGAGAGGGCGAGCAGGCCGAAGCGGCGTGAGCGGTTGCGGGATGCACCCGACCGTGCGCAGTGGGCTCCGGACTGCGGAATGCACGAAGAAGGGTTGCAGGACCGAAGCAGGGGGAACGCCGGTCCGGTGAGTGCATCGGAGACTTCGTTGGCTGGCAATCAGTTGCGGTCGCTCGATCAGTTGGCACAGCGCTGGCACTCTCCCCGGTCGGATCGGCGAAGGCGCCGAGAGAGAGAGAGAAGGGGACCGGTGACCCCGGTCCAGTCCCCGAGTCGATCGGGGAGGGAAGAACAGACCCGCGTCCGCTACGGAGGTGTCATCATGTTCGGGAACAGGAAGGGCTTCACCCTGATCGAGCTCATGATCGTGGTGGTGATCATCGGGATTCTCGCCGCGATCGCGATCCCCAACTATGTCAGCATGCAGGACCGCGCCCGGGAAGGCAGCGTGAAGGGCAACGCGCACGCCTGCCAGCTCTTTGCCGAGGATGAGGGCGTGAAGGCGAACGGTCTCTATCCGGACAACGTCGCCGCGACGCTCAACCCGGACTACGACAACCCGTTCGGCGGCGATCCGTTCGCCGACGGGGCGGCCGGCAACGGCGTCGGCGTCTGCTACTACGAGGTGGCGGCCGACAACACGAGCTACACGATCACGGGCAACGGCAAAGAGGGGACGGCGATCCTCGTCCTCAGCAACACGACGAACTAGG
>WJJW01000312.1 GCA_014729455.1 Candidatus Eiseniibacteriota bacterium | reverse complement strand
GTTCGCGGCGATCCTGTTCATCGGGGCGCCGCTCTGGATCGGGATCGTCTTCGGCGAGGCGTACGCCGCGGCCGTGCCGGTCCTCCGGATCCACGCGTTCACGCTCGTCCTGATGTTCCTGAACGCGCCGCTCGGGATGCGCCTGGTCGCCGCCGACCGGATGCGCGCGGTGAACGCGACCTTCGCCGTCGTCGTGACGGTCAACCTCGCGGCGAACCTGATCCTGATCCCCCGCTACGGGATCGAGGGGGCGGCGGTTGCGACGCTGCTCTCGGAAGCGGTGAGCGCGGCGGTGCTGGTCAGGCTGATCCGGGGCGTCGATTCCTCTTGACTGGCTCCCACCTCCCGATAGCATTTCTACAGCCGAAACGTGAGATCGTACGACTCCGTAATACCTTGTGGCCCGAGGATCGGGACCGGGGAGTCGACTCACGAGGAAAGGAGGCTGTTGTGAGGACCGCATCTGTCGTTCTCGTGGCCATCTCGCTTCTGGGGCTCCACGTGGCCGTCGCGACGGCGATCTCGCTGACCGACTATACGTTCCCGAAGAGCACGTCCCAGCAGGCGTACTTGAACGGGATCTTCAACACTGCTGGAAACTCCGCCGACAGCACGGAGGTGGGATACAATTTCGCCGGATCCGCTTCCTACCTCCTGGATTACCGATCGCTTCCCTTCAGCTACAATCTCGACGTGCTCGGCAATTTCTCCGTCGCGAAGAGCACGATCGAGGACTCCGAGTCCGAGGAGGCGTACTTCCTCCGTATGACGACGGTCGCCGACAAGTATCTTCGCGACGACTCGAACCTGTTCGGGTTCGGCGGGGGACGTCTGGAGTACCGCAAGCTCGCGTCCCAGGAAGACGCGGACGACCCCCGGATCGATCTGGAGGTCGGTGTCGGTTACGGGCGTACGATCAATGCGACGGTCTTGAAGCAGGCGATCCGGATCAACGAGGACTTCCTGAAGTACCAGGTGATCTCGGGGGACATCCCGGACAACGCCCTCCTGGAGCTGGCGCAGGTCATCGAGAAGGAAGGGGAGTACCGGAGCCGTCACGGCAACGTCGAGTACCGCAAGTACTGGTTCGAGGACATGGAGCAGATCGTCCGGGACGCGGGGGTCTTGACCGGCCAGAACCTCGGGGCGATCGGAATCCTCCGGATCCAGGAGGTGCTCGCGGAGCCGACGGCTCAGCGCTGGCACGGATGGGTAGCCCGCGCCGGCGTCGGGGTCCAGGTCTCCGACTTCGACGGGGAGAGCGGGGATCCGACCCTCTCGGCCCGGTTCGACTGGACCCGTCCCGTCGACATCAAGCTGCAGCTCAGCAATCGGGCCTCGTTCTTCACGGTGCTGGAGGATGACCCCGTCTACCAGATCGCCGACGAGTTCCGGGTCGACTACGAGGTCTCGAACCGCATCGACTGGTACAACAGCGCCACGCTGAACTACGACATCCCGACGATGGACGGCCTGGAGAACATCCTGCGGCTCAATCTGAAGAGCACCTACATCTTCTACATCGAGAACCAGCTGTCCCTGAACCCGGAGTTCCAGTACCAGTTCATCGATGACGGACTGGGCGACTCCGAATGGAACTGGGCGATTCTCGGGAGCGTGACCTACCGCCTGAAGTAGACGGACCGCGGCGGGGAGCATCATCACGAGCCGGCCGGGAGAACCCCCGGCCGGCCGTCGCGTTCGCTCAGGTGTGGAACGCCTCCTCGTAGACCCTCTCGGTCTCGCGGACCATCCGGTCGAGCGTGAAGCGCGTCTCGACCGTACGGCGGGCGGCTGCCCCGAGCCGGGCGGCGCGGTCGGGATCCCGGAGCAGACCGAGGATCGCGCGGGCGAGCGCGGCGGGATCGCGCGGCGGGACCAGGAGGCCGTCCTTCCCCTCGCTGACCGCTTCCGGGATCCCGTCGACGTCGCTCGCGATGACCGGCAGTCCGGCGGCCATCGCCTCCAGCAAGGTCAACGGCAGCCCCTCCCAGAGCGACGGGAGCACGAAGAGGTCGAAGTCGGCCAGGGCGGCCGTCGCATCGTGGGTCGCGCCGGGGAGCGAGAATCGTTCCCCGAGGCCTGCGGCGGCGATCTCCCGCTCCAGCGCGCCCCGCTCCTCCCCCTCGCCGACGATCGTGAACCGGCAGGACGGCTCCTCCTCCAAGACACGCACGGCCGCTTCGACGAGGTCGCGGTGTCCCTTCTGCCGGTGGAGGCGCCCGATCGTCCCGACGACCGGTCCGGTCCCCTCTCCCCGCGCCCGGCGAGGAAGAGCGGCGAACGGAGTCGGGTCGATCCCGTTGTGCACGACCGCGGCCCGCCCCTCGACCACGAGCCGGTGCCGCCGGGCGAGCCGGAGGTCGCTCTCGGCGACGCAGACGATCCGCTCCGTGCCGGGGGCGAGCAGCCGATCGGCGGTTTCGTAGAGCATCCGCCGGACTCCCCGGAAGTGGAGATAGTGCAGGCCGTGGTAGGTGTGGACGCTGCGGACTCCGAGACGCCGCGCGGCGAGCCGGCCGGTGAAGCCGGCGGTGCCGCCGTGCGTGTGCAGGAGCTGCGTCCGGGTCGCCCGGAGGATCTCCACGCAGCGCCGGTAGGCGCCCGGCTGCGGCCGGTTGGCGAG
>WJJW01000311.1 GCA_014729455.1 Candidatus Eiseniibacteriota bacterium | reverse complement strand
GGGGAACCTCCTCGAGCCTGATCCGCCCGGAGACCTCCACCTGGATCAGGGAATCGCCGGGCCGCCAGGTCCCCTCGATCCAGCGGTGCCCCGCCTCCTCCGGGTCGGGATCGGGAAGCGTGGCGGCGATCGCCGCGATCTCGCGAGCGCAGGCGCCCGCCTCCTCGGGAGACATGTTGTCGAGCAGGATCCGGCCGACCGCGAGGCGCGCCGCGGCGCGGGCCTCCTCCCGGTCGCGAACCTCGACGACGATCGGCAGGCGGGATGAGGCGGCGCGGGCGGCCTCCACGGCGGCGGCGATCCCGCCGACCGCCTCGACGTGGTTCTCCTTGATCATGACCGCGTCGTAGAGGCCGAGCCGGTGGTTGACCCCGCCCCCGTGACGGACCGCCTCCTTCTCGAGCAGCCGCAAGCCGGGACAGGTCTTCCGCGTATCGGTGATCCGGACCGATCCCGCCGCGGCGGCCACGAACCGCGCGGTCAGGGTCGCGATCCCGCTGAGATGCTGGAGGAAGTTCAGCGCGGTCCGCTCGGCGGTCAACAGGCTCCGCGTCGCCCCTTCGGCGACGAGCAGCCGATCGCCCGGCGCGAACCGCTCCCCCGCTCGCTTCTCCACGGTGACCGCGACCGATTCGTCGACGATCCGGAACACCTCGATCGCCGCGCCGAGACCGCTGGCGATCCCTTCCTGCTTCGCGCGCACGACCCCCCGGGCACGCCGATCGGACGGGACGATCTCCGCGGTCGGATCCCCGGTCCCGACGTCCTCCAGCAACGCCAGCCGGGCCAGCGCCTCCTCCACGACCCGCAGGTCCTCGCTCTCTCCCATCAGCCGATCTCCTCGATCTCCAGGATCCGGTCCCGGATCGAGGCGGCCCGCTCGAACTCGAGCTTCTCCGCCGCCTCCCTCATCTCCGTGGTGAGCCGCGCGATCAGTTCCTCCCGCGACAGTCCGCGCGGATCGACCTCCACCTCGACCGTCTCGGCCCGCGAGGAGTCCGCCACGCTGGTCTGGCTCAGGATCTCCTCCAGCGACTTGAAGATCGTCGCCGGCACGATCCCGTGCTTTTCGTTGAAACGGACCTGCTTGCGCCGCCTGCGGTTCGTTTCGCGGATCGCCGCCCGCATCGAGGGGGTCTCCCTGTCGGCGTACAGGACGACCCGCCCGCGCACGTTCCGCGCCGCCCGACCCGCGGTCTGGATCAGAGACCGCTCCGAACGGAGGAACCCCTCCTTGTCGGCGTCGAGGATCGCCACGAGCGAGACCTCCGGCAGGTCGAGCCCCTCACGGAGCAGGTTGATCCCGACGAGCACGTCGAACTTCCCCAGCCGCAGCGCGCGGAGGATCTCCATCCGCTCGATCGCGTTGACGTCGGAATGGATGTAACGGACCCGGACCCCCGCGTCGACGAGGTAGTCGGTCAGATCCTCGGCCATCCGCTTCGTGAGCGTCGTCACCAGGACCCGTTCGCCGTCGCCGGTCCGGGACCGGATCTCGCCGAGCAGGTCGTCGATCTGCCCGGAGACGGGCCGCACCACGATCTCCGGATCGACCAGGCCGGTCGGCCGGATCACCTGCTCGACGACGACTCCGCCGCTCCGTTCCAGCTCGTAGTCGGCCGGGGTCGCCGAGACGAAGATCACCGTGCCGACCATCCGCTCCCACTCGTCGAAGCGCAGCGGGCGGTTGTCGAGCGCCGAGGGGAGCCGGAATCCGTGGTCGACGAGGGTCTGCTTGCGGGAGCGGTCCCCCTCGTACATCCCCCCGACCTGCGGGACGGTGACATGGCTCTCGTCGACGAACAGGAGGTAGTCGGACGGGAAGTAGTCGAGCAGGCAGGTCGGCCGGGACCCCGGCTCCCGGGCGGCGAGATGGCGCGAGTAGTTCTCGATCCCGTTGCAGAATCCCATCTCCCGGAGCATCTCCAGGTCGAAGCGGGTGCGCATCCGCAGCCGTTGCGCCTCGAGCAGCTTCTCCTCCTTCTTCAGGACCTCCAGCCGCTCGTCCAGCTCCGCCTCGATCCCGGCGATCGCTCGCTCCAGCCGCGCGTGCGGCGTGGCGAAGTGGGAGGCGGGGAAGATCGAGATCCGATCCATCCGCCGCTTCACCTTCCCGGTCGTCGGATCGACCGCGGAGAGCCGCTCGACCTCGTCCCCGAACAGCTCGATCCGGATCGCCTCCTCCTCGTGCGACGGGAAGACCTCGATCACGTCGCCGCGCGCGCGGAACTTGCCGCGTGTCAGCTCGAGATCGTTGCGCGCGTACTGGATCGCGACCAGCTTCGCGAGCACCTCCTCCCGCGGGATCTCCTCCCCGGTGGAGAGCTGGAGCGTCTGACCCAGGAAGTCCTCCGGAGCCCCGAGCCCGTAGATGCAGGAGACGGAGGCGACGATGATCACGTCCCGCCGCGAGAGGAGGATCGAGGTCGCGTGCAGCCGCAGCCGATCGATCTCCTCGTTGATCGAGGCGTCCTTCTCGATGTAGGTGTCGCTCGCCGGCACGTACGCCTCGGGCTGGTAGTAATCGTAGTAGGAGACGAAGTAGCCGACGGCGTTGTGCGGGAAGAACGAGCGGAACTCCCCGTAGAGCTGCGCCGCCAGTGTCTTGTTGTGCGAGAGGATCAGGGTCGGCCGGTTCGACCGGGCGATCACGTTCGCCATGGTGAAGGTCTTCCCGGAGCCGGTCACCCCGAGCAGCGTCTGGTACCGCTCCCCCGCATCGACGCCGGCGACCAGCCGGTCGATAGCCTCCGGCTGGTCGCCGCGCGGCTCGTACTTCGAGACGAGCTGGAATCCCTCCATCGACCCGGAGCGCCCTCTCTCCGCTACCGCCGCATCCGGACGGTGAACTCGAGGATCTCCTCGACGTCCGGACCGACCTCGACCGACCACTCGGCGGTGTAGGCGTCCCGCTTGTTCGTCGGGTGGGTCGAGCGGATCACCTCCCAGTCGCCCCAGAACCGCTCCTGGACGACTACGGTGACCTTCTCCTGCTTGTGATTGCGGATCTTCGTCTCGACCGTCATCTCGTGGACCCGGTCGCTGACCCGCGTCTGGTTCTTCACCGTCCGTTCCGGGACGATGTCGAATGCGTTGCCGAGGCCGAGCCGGACCTCCTCGTCCTTCGGGGTGTGGTCGATCCGGTCCTCGCCGACGAACTGCTGCCCGCCGCGGGAGTCGCGCTTGTAGGTCCGCACCTTCCCCTTCGGCAGCGGCATCCCGAGGCCGTTCTCCTCGGAGTTCTCGAATTGAAGCACGACGCGGATCTTCTTCTGGTCTCGGTGCGGCTGGTATTCGTAGACCTTCTCCACCCCCGTCCGCGCCGGCGGGAACAGGGAGATCTGCTTCGTCTCGCGGTCGCGGACCGTGGTCGGCCGGGGCAGCGTGTAGAGGTGGTACTCGAAGAACGACTCCTCCTCGAAGCCGACCTTCGCCTCGGCCCCGGCCATCCGCATGTCCATCACGCCCCGCGGGGTGGGCCGCTCCGGCTGGACCCGGTGGACGTCCCCGGCGATGAGCTGCAGCCGGGCGTCGGGGTAGGCCGCCCCGCTGCGGTTGTCGACGCTGACCCACCCGGAGAGGTCGGCGGCCGTGTCGTCCTTGTTGGTCACCGCGACGTACTCGGCGTGCCACGAGATCCCGTTGGTCAGGTAGGACAGCTCCACCTCGCGCGCTCCGGGCCGCTCGGACTGCACGTCCCAGACGAGGGTCGGCCGGGTGATCAGCCCTTCCGGCAGGCTCGGGAACCGGAGGTCGACGATCTTCTCGCGCTGCAGCATCGACAGCCCCCGGTCCGAGAGCAGGACGATCTGCCCCTGCCCGAACGACTGGAGCTTCCCGGAGCGCAGGTCCCCGTTCTCCAGCAGAGCGTCGATCGTCGTGTCGAGGTACCGTTCGAGGATCCGCTCCGGTCCGGCCAGGTCGTAGCGGTAGTTCTGCTCCAGCACGTCCAGGCCGCCGCGTCCGTCTCCCGCGCGCAGATGGACCGACGTCGGATCGATCCGGGAGGCGACGTCGGCGACCGAGACCGTGCCG
>WJJW01000310.1 GCA_014729455.1 Candidatus Eiseniibacteriota bacterium | reverse complement strand
GGTCCAGGCCGATCGTGCGGTACCGATCGGAAAGCGCGTGCACGAGGATCCCGTTGCCGCAGCCGACGTCGAGCAGAGTCTCGACGCCCTCGGGCAGGAGCGCGCGAACGATCCGGGTCCTCTGCTCCAGATAGGGATTGCCGCGGTAGGGGTCCCACGAGGATGCTTCCTCGAACAGGGCTGCGGTATCGTGGGGGGATGGAGCCATCCGGCCGGAGTCTATCCGCCGGCCGGAGACGGGTCAACGCAGGGAGGAGGCGCGATGGCAGAGCAGACGCGACCGACGCGCGGGGGGAGGGAAGGCTGGGGCACCTGGGTCGGCCTGGCGGCCGTGGTGCTGGTTCCGCTGCTCTTCTATGCGGGCATGATCGTGGGCGGGAAGGTCCCCGCCGCGCCCGACACCCTCGCGGTGCGCCCGCTCGGGGAATGGGCGCTGGAGACGACCGACGAGCTCGGCCGGACGCCGCTCTGGAACCCGTACCTGTTCTCCGGCATGCCCTCCTACGGCAGCTACATCCACACGCCGGCGAGCGACCTGAGCCCCTGGAAGCACATCATGGCCCCGTTCGCCGACGCCCGCGGGATGCGCTACTTCCTGCTGATGCTGCTCGGCGGCTTCTCCGCCTTCGCCTTCCTGCGACGGCAGGGGGCGAGCGGACCGGCCTCGGCGATCGCAGCGCTCGGGTATGTGATGACCCCCTACGTCCCCGGCGTCATCGAGGCGGGCCACAGCACGAAGCTGGCGGCGCTGATGCACGTGCCGCTGGTCCTCGTCGCCCTCGACTGGTTCCTCGACCGCGCCGGGCCCTGGAGCACGGCGCTCCTGGCCGGCTCCACCGCCCTGCTCGCCTGGACCAACCATCCCCAGATCCTCTACTACACCGTCCTGATCGGCGTCCTCTACGGCCTGGGCCGGATCCTCCTCGAGCGGGGCGACTGGCCCGTCAGGCGGATCGGGATCGCCGCCGCCTGGCTGATCGGCGCCGTGGCGGTCTGCTTCGCGCTGATCGCCGAGCCGACGCTGGCCGTGCGCGAGTACGCGGAGCACTCGATCCGCGGTGGCGGGGCGGAGGGGGGCGCGAGCTGGGAGTACGCGACCGGCTGGTCGTTCCATCCGAAGGAGCTGGTGACGTTCCTCTTCCCGGAGTACTACGGCCTGAAGAGCCCGACCTACTTCGGCCCGCTGCCGTTCACCCAGAGCACCCACTACATCGGAATCGTGTTCCTCCTCGCCGCCGCAGCCGGCCTCTGGATGGTCCGGACGCGCCGGAACAAGATCTGGGGAGGAATCGCGGCGATCGTCCTTCTGATCGGTTTCGGCTCGGAGCTGCCGGTCCTCTACCGGCCGCTGTTCGAGCTCCTGCCGTACTTCAACAAGTTCCGCGTTCCCTCGATGATCTACGCCATCCTGCCGCTGGTTCTCGCCCCGCTCGCCGCCCACGGACTCGACCGGCTGGCGCAGTCGTCCCCGCCGTCGGAGCGGCGGAAGGGGAAGCGGCGCGATCGCGGGAGCGGCGGTTCGCGGACCCGCTGGCTGATCGCCGCGGGGATCCTGGCCGCGGCGGCGGTCGCGTTCCTCCTGATCGGGACCCTGGCGAAGGGGAACGGTCCGACCGGATCCGGGTGGTTCCATCCCGGCGAACTGGGCCGCTACCCGCCCGAGCAGCTCCGGGAGCTCGCCTCGGTCCGCTGGGACCTGCGGTTCCGGGGGGTGGCGCAGGGGCTGCTCCTGCTCGGCGTCGCGCTCGCCGCCGTGCCGGTCGCCCGGCGCCTGCCGCGGCCTGCGGGGGGGCTTCTCCTCGGCGGGATCCTGATGCTCGACCTCCTGGTCATCGACGCGAAGTTCCTCTCGCTCGAGGAGCCGGAGCGGATCGAGGCGACGGTCGCGGCGACCCCGGAGATCGAGTTCCTGCAAGGGCAGCCGCAGCCGTTTCGGATCCTGCCGATCGATGAGTTCGGCTCGAACCGATTCGTCGCCTTCGACCTGGCGACCATCGGCGGCTACCAGCCCGCCAAGCTCCGGATCTACCAGGACCTGATCGAGCGCGACCTGCTCACCCGCCCCCCCGTGCTCGCGATGCTCAACGTCGGGTACCTGCTCTCGCGGCGCGATCCGGGCCATCCGCTGTTCGAATCGGTGGCGCCGGGCGTCTACGCCTATCGCGCGGAGCAGCCGCGGGCCTGGTTCGTCCCTTCCTGGGTGGAGCAGGCGAACGACGAGACGCTCCTGGCCCGCCTGGGCGATCCGGCGTTCGACGCGAGCGCGGTCGCCCACTTCGTCGAAGGGGAAGGCCCGGACCTTCCGCGCCGGGGGCTTCCGGTGCGGGACTGCGATCTCGTCGCCCATGGTCCCCACGCCGTGGAGTTCTCGATCGGTCCGGGGGAGGGACCCGGCCTGCTCGTCGTCTCGGAGATCTACTACGAGCCGGGATGGCGGGCGGCGATCGACGGCGAGCCGGCGGAGATCCTCCGCGCCGATCACGTCCTGCGCGCCGTGGTCGTCCCGGAAGGAGCGCAACGGGTCGAGATGCGGGCCGTCTCCGAGACGTACGATCTGGGCCGGAGCCTGAACCGGGCGGGTGGGGTGGCGCTGCTCCTGCTCGTCGCGCTCGGGCTGATCGACCGGCGGCGCGGCCGGCTCCGATCGGATCCTCCGGACGGCCGCGCTTGAGCGTCCCCCGCAAGACGATCGTCCACGTGATCACGACCCTCGAACCGGGGGGCGCGCAGTCGCTCTTGATCGACGTGGCGCGACGTTGCGATCCGGAGAAGTACCGGATCGTGATCGTCTATCTCCACGGCCGGGCGATGGAGATCGACGCGCCGCGCCCCGAGATCGTCGACCTCTCCCGCAACGGTCGGATCAGCCCCTTCGTCTTCCTTCCCCTGGCGCGGCTTCTCCGGCGGGAGAAGGCCGACCTGGTCCACACCCACCTCGTCCACGCCGACATCTTCGGCCAGTGGGCGGCCTGGCTCGGAGGCGTCTGGCGCCGCGTCACCTCGCGGCACTACGGGATCGATCACAAGGAGGGAACGCGGATCTACCGCATGGCCGACCGCGCGGCGCGCGGCGCGATGGCCGTCGTCGCGGTCTCCCGCTCGGTCGCCGAGCATCTCGTGCTCCGCCAGGTGGTCCGGAAGAACCGGATCGCGGTGATCCCGAACGGGATCGACGTCGAACGGTTCGATCCTTCCCGCTTTCCGAGGCGGGAGCGGGACGGACCTCCGGTTCTCGGCGCGGTCGGGCGGCTCCACCCGCAGAAGGGGTTCGTTCCCCTGCTGGAGATCTTTCGCGGCGTGATCGACGCGATCGGGGAGGCGCGTCTCGAGATCGTCGGCGAGGGGGTGCTGCGCACGCACCTGGAGGCGGGGATCCGGCTGCTGGGGCTGGAGGGACGGGTCCGGCTCCTCGGGGCGGTCCCGTTCGAACGGATGCCGGAGCGCTACGCCTCCTGGGACCTCCTCCTCATGCCGTCCCGGTGGGAGGGGTTCGGTCTGGCGGCGGCCGAGGCGATGGCGATGCGGCGCGCGGTCGTGGCCTCGCCGATCGAAGGGCTCGCCGAGCTGGTCGTCCCCGGCAAGACCGGCGTGCTGATCCCTCCGGGGGCGCAGCAGGACTGGATCGATGGGATCGTCGATCTCCTGCGGGATCCCGACCGCCGCGCGGCGATGGGCGCCGCCGGGCGGGATCGGATCCTGAGGCACTTCACGATCGAGCGGACCGTCGACGCGCTCGAGCGGCTCTACGACGACCTGCTCGGCGACGACGGCGCGCGGTCCCGCCCGCGCAAGAGGGATCGGTAGAGCCCGACCAGCGTCTCCGCGTCGCGATCCCAGCGGTAGCGATCCTCCACCGCCCGGCGGCCGGCCCGCCCCATCCGCTCCCGTCGCTCCGGGTCGTCGAGCGCGACGACGGCGCGGGCGAGCTCTCCGGCGTCGCCCGAACGGTACACGGT
>WJJW01000040.1 GCA_014729455.1 Candidatus Eiseniibacteriota bacterium | reverse complement strand
ATCCTGTTCACCTCCCCGACGGCCGATCCGGAGGGGTTCCCCGTCGAGCCGTTCCGGAGGGCGCTGGACCGGGTGTTCCGGCGGGAGGGGCCGGCCTGCCTCGACTACGGTCCACCCGACGGATACGCGCCGCTGCGGGATCTCATCGGGGAGCGGCTCGCGCGGCGAGGCGCGCCGGTGGACCGCTCCCGGATCCTGCTCGTCAACGGCTCGCAGCAGGGGCTGGAGCTCGTCCTCCGGCTGCTCGTCCCGAAGGGGCGCACCCTCCTGGTCGAGGAGCCGACCTACCACCTGGCGCTGCGCACGGCGCGGGCCCTGGACCTGCCGGTGCGCGGGGTCCCGATGGATGGGGAGGGGCTGCGGATCGAGGCGCTGGAGCGGATCCTCGCGGAGACGCCCGCCGGGATGCTCTACACGATGCCGGTCTTCCAGAACCCGACCGGCTTGAGCCTCTCGGAGTCGCGCCGGCGGCGGCTGCTGGAGCTGGCCGCGCAGCGGGGACTGCCGATCGTCGAGGATCATTACGACGCGGAGCTCGACTACCGCGGCGACGAGCCCGGACCGCTTCTCGCCGAAGGGGATCCGCCCGGCGTCGTCCTCCTCGGTACGTTCAGCAAGATCCTCTTCCCGGCGCCGCGGGTCGGCTGGCTCGTCGTTCCCGAGGCGCTGGTCGGCCCCGCGCGGGAGATGAAGACCTGCGCGGATCTCTCCAGCGGGCTTCTCGCCCAGATGGCGCTCCACGAGTTCTGCCGTGAGGGGGATCTCGACGCCCATCTCGCGCGGATCCGCGACCGCAACGGGCGCCGGCTCGAGGCGATGATCGCGAGCCTGGAGGAGGAGATGCCGCGCGGGACGCGCTGGACGCGGCCGACCGGTGGAATGACCTTGTGGCTCTGGCTTCCGGCGGGGCTCGACGCCGAGGCGGTGGCCGCCGATGCGTTGCAGCGGGGGGTCGCGGTGTCTCCCGGGACGATGTTCTTCCACGACGGCCGGGGCCGCGATGGGCTCCGCCTCAGTTTCATTCGAGAGAGCGAGGAGCGGATCCGCCAGGGGATCGCGATCCTCGCCGAGACGGTTCGAGAGATGCGGGCGCGCCCGGAGGCGCGCGACCGGGGAGGCGCGCAGACGCCGATCCTCTAGAACCCCACGGGGGGATGGGAGACCGAAGCATGGAAACGGGAACGTTGAGACTGAAGACCGGCCTCGCCGAGATGCTGAAGGGCGGGGTGATCATGGACGTGACGAACGCCGAACAGGCGAAGATCGCCGAGGAGGCGGGCGCGGTCGCCGTCATGGCGCTCGAGCGGGTGCCGGCCGACATCCGCCGCGACGGAGGGATCGCCCGGATGGCGAGCCCGAAGAAGATCCGGGAGATCATGAAGGCGGTGTCGATCCCGGTGATGGCGAAGTGCCGGATCGGACACTTCGTCGAGGCGCAGATCCTCGAAGCGCTCGGGGTCGACTTCGTCGACGAGAGCGAGGTGCTGACTCCCGCCGACGAAGCGCATCACGTCGACAAGCACGCGTTCAAGGTTCCGTTCGTCTGCGGATGCCGGAACCTCGGCGAGGCGCTACGCCGGATCGCTGAGGGGGCCGCGATGATCCGGACGAAAGGGGAGGCCGGCACCGGCGACGTCGTCGAGGCGGTGCGGCACATGCGGGCGGTCACGGGCGGGATCCGTGAGCTGACGATCCTGCGGGAGGAGGAGCTGATGGGCAGGGCGAAGGAGCTCGGCGCTCCCTTCGAGCTGGTCCGGCTCGTCGCCCGCGAGGGGAAGCTTCCCGTGCCGAACTTCTCCGCCGGCGGGATCGCCACCCCGGCCGACGCCGCGATGATGATGCAGCTCGGGGCGGAATCGGTCTTCGTCGGCTCCGGGATCTTCAAGAGCGAGGATCCGCCGCTGCGCGCGCGCGCGATCGTCCGGGCGACGACCCATTTCGAGGATCCGGCCGTTCTCGCCGAGGTGAGCGAGGAGCTGGGGGAGGCGATGGCCGGGCTGGAGGTGTCGAAGATGCGCGACGAGGACCTCCTCCAGACGCGCGGATGGTAGACGGGATGGAGCGCGCGCGCCCGCGGATCGGAGTCCTCGCGCTCCAAGGAGACTTCGCGGCGCATGCCCGCGCGCTCCGCTCCTGCGACGCCGAGCCGGTCGAGGTCCGCACTCCGGAGCCGCTCGCGGACGTGGCGGCGCTGATCCTGCCGGGAGGGGAGAGCACCACGCTGCTGCGCCTGCTGCGTCTGACCTCCCTCGATCGCGCGATCCCGGCCTTCCACCGCTCCGGCGGGTTCCTCTTCGGAACCTGCGCCGGTCTGATCCTGCTCGCGCGCGAGGTGCGCGATCCCGACCAGGAGTCGCTCGGCCTCCTCGACGTCGGCGTGCAGCGCAACGCGTACGGGCGGCAGGTGGAGAGCTTCGTCGGTTCGGGTACGTTCTCGCGGAACGGAGGGAGTCCGGCGGCCCAGGAGATGGTCTTCATCCGCGCGCCGCGGATCCTGCGTGTCGGGGAGGGGGTCGAGACGATCGGCTTCCTCGGAGACGAGCCGACGCTCGTGCGGGCCGGCAGGATCTGGGGCGCGACGTTCCATCCCGAGCTCGCCGAGCCGTTCGAGATCCACCGGCGGTTCCTCGCCGAGGTCGCCGGGGACCGGTAGGGCCGGCGTTGCCGCGCCGCGCGCCGCTCGCCTGGTTCCTCGCCGCCGCGGTCGCGACCGTCGCCGCCTGGAT
>WJJW01000309.1 GCA_014729455.1 Candidatus Eiseniibacteriota bacterium | reverse complement strand
CGCCAGATCGGTGGTGCGGTAGAGCCGAAGGCTCTCGCGGGAGAGCGAGGCGAGCTGGTCGAACTGCTCGTCGTTGCGCAGGGCGACCGCGGTGGAGTACAGCGCCGCGGTCGTCACCTCGGGATCGATGTCATAAGCCGCTCGGACCCAGGGGGATACAGCCTCCGCCCCGGCGTAGAGCCGCCCGGCCAGGCGGCGGATCGGAGCAGGCAGATCGTCCGGCAGCTCGAGGAGGCTCTCCGGCTGCGCCGGCATCGTCCGCCTGCCGGCGGAGACGTCGAGGAGCAGAAAGGCGCGCCGCGCGGTCTCGGCGAGGTCGGCCCCGGAGTCCTCGAGCAGTTCATCGGTGATCCGGCCGGAATCCCGGGCGAGGGACCGAACATCCTCGAACGACCGGAGAACGGTCGGAAGCAAGAACAGGTCCCTGCCGTATGCGCGCATCTCGGTCTCGGTGTAGCCGATCGGACGATCCTCCGCGTGGATCCGCGCGCGGACCTCAGACCAGACGGAGTCGGGCAACGCCAGCGCGGAACGCGGAGGCGGCTCCGCGGACGCCAGGACCGCCGCCGCCACGAGGAACCACATCGCCTACCGCGCCTCGCCGAGCGACGGCGAAGCTTCGCTCGTCTCCTCGGGGGCCGGACTCCACACCCCGTATCCTTCCTGAATCACGGTCGTGCGTCCCTCCGTCGTGACCACCGAATGGCCGTTGTACCCCCACGAGAGATACTCGGAGTCGCCGCCGCCGTGGGTCGTGATGATGTAGCGGTTGGCCAGCCCGCCGAAATAGCGGGTCTGGTGAGCCGGCCAATCGCTGTCGCCGCCGCTCGGGTCGACCGGCATCCAGCCGATCCGCGGCAGGTAGATCTCGCACCAGCGGTGGTAGACGTCGTCGACCGAGGCGTCGTCTCCCCGGACCACGACGCTCCCCTCGTAGCGCGCCGGCAGACCGACCGAACGGCAGAGGGCGATGTAGAGGAACGCGTACTCGGAGCAGGAACCGGTTCCGCGCTTGATCAGGGTCGTCGGGACGTCCCAGCCGCCGACCCGCTCGTACTCCAGGTTCTCGCGGACCCAGTCGAAGAGCTTCCGGCCGATCCAGTACGGGTTCGTCTCGTCCCCGACGACCTTTCGCGCCGTCTCCCGCACGATCTCCTCCTCGAGCTGGAGACGGCTGGTCGGAGCGGTGTAGAGGGATCGGACCTCAGTCGGCACCTCCTTCAGCGGCCCGACGTCCTCGGGGTAGAAGGCATAGTGCAGCTCGCCGAGACGGACCGGGACGCTGTACTGGGCCGTCGCGGTCGCGCCCGGCTGCAGATCCTCGTAGGCGAAGACGGCGATCTCTTGTCCCCAGCGATCCTCGACGAAGCGGTCCGGCTGGGGATCCCAGCGGATCGGACCGAGCAGCATCTGGTTCTCCAGCTCCTCGTACGGCACCGCGAGGTGGATCGAGGCGGTCTTCACCATTCCCGGACCGTCGTTGCGGACGTCGTAGCGGAACCGGAAGCTCCGCTCCACCTCTTCGCTGACCCGGTAAGGGGGATCGGCTTCCAGCGACAGGGCGAGGATCTCCTTGCGCTCGAAGTCGACCGACCAGAGCCGGTCGTTCCCCATGGCGAGGCCGTACGGGTACGGCCCCAGCGTCTTGACGAGGAACAGGACCGTCCCGTCGTCGGGAACGACCGCGTAGAGCTCGTCCGCACCGCGATCGGTCACCCAGAGCCGTTCGCCGTCGTGCGCGAGACCGAGACAGTTGCCGAGCGGGGCTTTGAAGTAGTTCTTCGCCGTCCCGTCGAAGGGAACCAGCTCGTAGATCCGATCCTCGCCGTCGTCGACGAGCCAGAGCGATCCGCCTCCGTAGGCGAGCCCCTTCGGCGAGCCGCCGGGGGAGCGGTAGGCGTGGACGGTGAGTCGCGTCTCCGGATCGTACGCATAGATCATTCCGGTTCCGTACTCGGAAATGTACAATCGCTCCCCGTCGGAGGCGAGCCCCTCGGGATGGACGCACGGAGCCTGCTGCTCCCGCGTCACGGCGCCGGTCGCCGGATCGATCTCGAAGAGCGTCCCGTTCTCCCAGTCCGCGCACCAGAGCCGGCCGTCCTGCAGGGCCAGCCCGGCGGGCACCGCGCCGGGGGCGGGAAGCGTCGTGACCACCTCTCCGATCGACGCGACGGCGGGGGATGCGAACAGCATCCCGATCAAGACGATCACTGAACGAAAGCAGACCATGATTCTCCTCCTCATCGGATCGGCAAACTCCTCGGCTTCGGTCCGCGGGGGAAGGCGCGGTCGATCGCCGTGAGATCCGCGGGGGACAGGTCGAGTTCCCCGGCGGCCGCGTTCTCCTCGACGTGAGTCGCTTTCGACCCCTTGGGGATCGCGAACGTCCCGTCTTCGCGCGTCAGGAAGGCCAGAGCGACCTGGCGAGGCGTGGCGCCGCGCGCCTCCGCGATCTCCGCGAGAACGCGCCCTCCCTCGCCGCGCGGCGACGGAAGCGGACCTCCCGCGAAGGGACTGTAGCCGACGACCGCGATCCCGTGCCGCACGCACGTCGGGATCACCTCGTGCTCGATCGCCCGCTCCTCGAGGTGGTAGAGCACCTGATTGCACGCGATCGCCCCTTCGCCCGCGATCCGGACCGCTTCCTCCAGATCGCCGGCGTCGAAGTTGCTCACGCCCCAGGAACGGATCATGCCGGCCTCGCGCAGCTCCTCGAATCCGGCGATCGTCTCCTCGAGAGGAACCGTGCCGGGCCAGTGGAGCAGATAGCCGTCCAGTCGATCGGTGCGGAGACGCCGCAGGGATCCCTCGCAGGCGATCCTCATCCGTTCCCGTCCGGCGTTCGTAGGAAGGACCTTGCCGACGAGAAACACCTCGTCGCGGCGTTCCACGAGCGCCTCGCCGAGGAGCTCCTCGACGCGGCCGCTGCCGTACATCTCCGCGGTGTCGATGTGGGTCATCCCGAGGTCGATCCCGCGCCGGATCGCGCGGATCGCCTCGATGCGGTCGTCCCGCTCCATGCGCCAGGTCCCCTGGCCGATGATCGGAAGGGACTCGCCGGTCGGTCCGAACGCGCGGGAACGCACGACGGGCCTCGCGCTATTCGGGGGGCGAGAAGGGGGTTCCCTTCCCCTTCTCGCAGAACAGCTTGAGGCTGTTCAGGTAGTAGCCCCAGTTGAAGTTGTAGGTTCCGTACATCGTATCCGGCACGTCCTTGGGATAGTCCTGCACGAAATGGAGCTGGGTCTCCCCCTCCTGCTCCTCGAGAGCGAACGAGAGCTTGCTGTCCTGCCAGCGGTCGTGACCGCCCGTGCACTGCCACCGGACGATCCGATCCTGGGCGAGCTCGGTCACCCGCATCTGCGGGTTGAACTCGTCCTCGAACGTGAACCGCACGATCCCGCCTGTACCGTTCTCGATCCAGACCTTCTCCGACCACCAGCCCGCGAGGCCCTTGTCGGTCGTCAGCGCCTCGTAGACCGTCGTCGGAGACGTGTGGATCTTCAGGGTATGCATGATCGTCTTCATTCGCTTCTCCTCTCGAGGCCGGGCGGCTGGGCGCGCCGACCTCTCAGCAGTGCTGCTCGTACGCCTCGATCAACGCCTGTCCCACTTCCTGGGGAGAGCGTCCTTCGATGTCGTGGCGCTGCAGGAGATGCACGAGCCGGCCGTCGCGGAAGAGCGCCGCCGCGGGCGAGCTCGGCGCATGGCCGTTGAAGTACTTGCGCGCCCGCTCGGTCGCCTCGACGTCCTGGCCGGCGAACACGGTGGCGACCCGGGCCGGCCGCTTGTCGTTGGTCAGGCTCAAGGCGAGGCCGGGCCTGGCCGATCCGGCCGCGCACCCGCAGACCGAGTTGACGAACACCATGGCGGTCCCTTCCTGGGACTCCAGAAACGTATCGACCTCGGGCGGCGTGCGCAGCTCGCGCACGCCCATTCGGATCAGCTCCTGTCGCATCGGTGCGACGATCTCTTCGGGATAAGGCATGTTCTATGACTCCTTTTGGATCGAATCTCCAATCGCGGTCGTCCCTGAACAGGGAAACCTCACGATCATACAACCCGCGGGGATGGGCCGGTAGGGGGCTACGGGGCCGGG
>WJJW01000039.1 GCA_014729455.1 Candidatus Eiseniibacteriota bacterium | reverse complement strand
GTGCAGGTCCGGTCGGATCGGGTCTGCAGCGTCGCGTAAACGTACTTGTCGATCGTCGTCGAGAGGACCACGCCGCCGCGCTCCTCCGCATACGGCGAGACGTCGGTCCCGCCGCCGCAGAAAGAGATCCGCAGCGGCGCCTTCGCACGCAGAATCATCTTGCGCCCATCTTCCACCGCGGCGGGGCGGGTGTCAACGCGCCCCGCCCGCGCCGCCCCGCTCCATCCGCGCGCGGATCGGACGCAGTTCTTCCTGCGCGGCGGCCAGCCGCTCGGGGGTGCCGATGTCGCGAAAGAGCGCGTGGAATCGATGCGCGACCAGAAGACCCGTGGCGGCCCACTTCGGGAAGTGATCCCTCTCCAGGCTCGAGACCCCCTCCGGAAGCGCAGCGAGGCGCGCTCGCTCGATGAGGTAGACGCCCGCGTTGATCCAGCCGGGACCGCGCGTCCCCTTCTCCGTGAAACCGGTGATCCGGTCGTCGCCGGAGATCTCCAGGCCTCCGTAAGCGGAGCGGTCCTCCGTCCGCACCGCCGCGATCCCGACGGTTCCGGGTCGATGCCGGCGGAGCAGATCCTCGATCGGCACGTCGAGGAACGAGTCGCCGTTGCCGACCCAGTTCAGCGGTCCCGCGTGCGCGCGGGCGGCGGCGAGCGCCCCGCCGGTCCCGAGAGGCGCCGGTTCCGGGACGAAGATCCGCCCCTCGCGCCCCGGGCCGAAGGTGCGCTCGACCTCGTCGGCGCCGTGGCCGGTCAGCAGGACCACGCGGCGGATCCCTCCCCGGCGGAGCGCTTCGAGGTGGTAGCGGAGAAACGGCCAGCCGGCGACGTCGAGCACCGCCTTCGGCCGAGGGGTGACCGCGCGGAGGCGCGTCCCCAGACAGCCGCACAGCAGGAACGCGACCGGGGGGAAGGGCGCCGTACGCCCGCCGGGATCGGAGAAGCTCGCAACCGACATGGCGGGCGAAGTCTACGGAAACCGTCGCCTGGCCGCAATGAAGGGGGTGTGCTAGCGTCGCCGGACATGGGAACGCAAGGGCCGACGGCGTGATCGCAGAGCTGCTCTTCTTCGTCCTCGGAGCGGTGATCCTGTTGGGATCGGGCTACGGGGTCCTCGGATTGATCCCCGCTCTCCGGCGCGGGCTGACCCGGATCGAGACGATCGTCGTGTCCCTGCTGGTCTCGGTCGGCGTCGCCGGCGCGTGGGGGCTCGCGGGAACGATCTTCGGGATGCACTTGCGGACCTGGAGCATCGGGCTGCTCGCCCTCTCGGTCGGACTGCCGCTGGCCGCGCTCCTGCTGCGGCGAGGCGGTCGGACGTCACCGGTCGTCGGAAGCGAGCCGGCGAGCTACCGACTGGTCCTGGGCCTGCTCGCCCTCGTCGCACTGCTGCTGATGCTTCGCGAGGGCGGCTCGCTCGGTCCGGTCCACGATTCGCTCGATTTCGTCGCCTTCACCCGCGAGATCCTGCAGACGGGCGATCTCTCTCCCGAGTCGCCGCTCTATCGCCCCGACCGGGACGTCGCCCCCGACCCCCGGCGCGGTTCGTTCCACCTGCAGTTCGCCGCGCTCTGCCGGTTGAGCGGGGTCGATCCGATCGACGGGTGGCGGTGGTTCCCCCGCCTGCTCGCCCCCCTGGCGGTCCTGGCGATCGCCGCGATGTTCCGTCACTGGATCGGGACGCCGGCCGCCGCGATGGCGGCGATGCTCTTCTTCTTCACGACCTTCTTCAACGCAGACCGCTTCATCCAGAACCTGGGATACGCGAGCCGCTTCGGATGGGTCTGCGGGTGGGGAGGACTCCTCGCGCTCGGCCGCGGGCTCGCGCTGCGCCGCGACGCCCACTGGAACGAGAGCATCGCTCTGCTGGCGCTCGCCGCCGCCTCTCCGGCGATCCTCTTCTTCATGCACCTGCTGAGCGGATTCCAGGTCCTGCTGGCGCTCGGATGCGCAGGGCTCGCCGTCTGGACCTGGCGCGGCTCCGGCTTCGAGGACCGCCGGGCGATCTGGTACGTCCTCGGCCTCGGCGTGTTGTTGCTCCTTCCGGTCGTCGGCTGGCGGATCCTGCGGTCGATGGACGTCGCCAACCCCCTCTTCGACCATCTCTACGGAGTCATGCTCGTCGCCGGGGACTGGCCCGTCCTGCATCCCGACTACCTGCTCGAGCGGATCGGGATCGCCGGGGCGGTCGGGCTTCTCATCGGCCTCGGCTTCGGCCCGTTCCTGCGGCGGGACCGCGCCGCAGGGTTCCTGTTCTGGTCGACGGCGGTGCCGCTCGCGATCCTGTTCCTGCCGCCGATCGTACGGGTCGTGGTCGCCGCCCACGCCCACAGCATGCTCTTCCGCGTCATCCTGACGATCCCGGTCGCGGGGATCCTCGCCGTCGCGATCCTCCGCGGGGGGGCGGCCCTCGCCGGCGGCGGCGCGCTCCGGCGGGTCGGAGGGGGGGTCCTGCTCGCGCTCGCCCTGGTCGGTCTTCTCGCCCAGGCGGTCGCGACCCGCTCGGAATGGGCGGTCCCGGAGAAGCTGCGCGCGACCCATCGCGAGAACGAACCGCTCGTCACCGCGCTCGCGGTCCTGGACCGGGAGCTCGCCGAGCCGCGGACGATCCTCTCCGATCCGATCTCGAGCTACGCCGTCCCCGCCTACACCAAGCACGACGCCGTCGCTCCGCTGCACCAGCACTCCTCGCCGACCGATCCGAGCGTCCCGCAGCGGATCCGGGACGTGCAGGCGGCCTTGAACGGCCGGGTCGGCCTCGCGCGCACCTTCACGATCCTCCGCCGCTACGACGTCGATCTGATCCTGTTGAACCAGTCCTACGGGCGGTACCAGTCGGCCTACTACGTCCACCTCTCTCCGCTCGCCTACGAGGAGCAGACGCAGAAGTTCGTCTCCGCTCCCCGCCTGTTCGAGCCGATCTACGACTCCGGCGGGATCACGGTCTACCGCGTCCACGACCCCGGGCCGGAGGCGAAGCTGCCCGGGGATCCGCCGAACCCGGCGCGGATCCCCGATCCGGGAGGCGCGCCGCTGCTCGCGGCGGGACCCGTCGAGATGCTCCGATTCACGCCGCCGGCTCGGCCCGTTCCGGCCGGGGAGCCGGCCCGGTTCGGTCTGATCTGGCGCCGGACCGACGCGGAGTACCGCCTGCCGGTGTTCTGCGAGATCAAGATCCAGCATGCGGAGATGCCGGAGAGCTGGTCGATCCCGGTTCTCGGGCGGATCCTGCGCTGGGTCGAGGAGGAGACGGACGAGACGGTCCTGCGCTTCGGCCGGCCGTTCCGCCCGCTGGTGAACTTCTATCCGGTCTTCCTCTGGTCGCCGGGAGAGACCTACGCCGACGAGCGGTGGGAGTGGGTCCCGCCGCAATCGCCTCCCGGCCGGTACGAGATCTGGGTCCGGATGGGGATCGAGCCGTACGCCCCCGTCGACGATTTCCTCGAGCTCGCCAGCGACCGGCTCGGACCGGACTGGCGGCGGATGGGGACCCTCGAAATCGCCGCCCCCCGCGAACCGGCGCCGTAACCGACCGGTCGATTCGATCGGGGTTGCCGACGAGGTGCCGCGGGCCGGATACTCGATCGTTCGGTCGGCCGGACCGGACCCGGGTCCGGGGGGAGATTCCTCCCGGCCCTTTGAACAACCTTCGAAGAGGTCGATGAAGAGAACGATCCCGATCCTCCTGTCCCTTCTCCTCGGTCGGCTGCTCGGGGGCGAGGCGCTCGCGCTGCCCCTCGAGGTCCAGGTCGAGAACGCCGAGACCGCTCGCCCGATCCAGGGAGCGACGGTCCGGTTGCTGGAGACCGGAGCATCCCGGTCGACCGATCAGCACGGCAGGACGCGCTTCGCCGCCCTCCCGGACGGCCGCCACCGTCTGGTCGCCTCCCGCGTCGGGTTCGAGCCGAGCGATACGCTCCTCGTCACGGTCGGCTCGGGAGGAGGAGCGATCGCGATCCGCCTGCGACCGAAGCCGTGGGTCCTCGACGAGGTCGTCGTGACGGGCACCCGCTCGCCGCACATGCTGAAGGAGGTGCCGGTCCAGACCGAGGTGGTCGGACGGCGGGAGTTCCGGAAGACGGGGGCCACCAGCGTCGACGAAGCGCTCGCGTGGTCGACGGGGATCAACGTCCGCGAGGATCTCTCCGGCCAGGGGGTCTCGCTGCGCGGTCTCGACGAGAACCGCGTCCTGATCCTGGTCGACGGGGAGCGCGCGGTCGGGCGGGTGCGCGGATCGATCGATCTGAGCCAGTACTCGCTGACCAACGTCGACCGGATCGAGGTCGTCAAGGGGACCGGGTCGACCCTGTATGGATCCGAGGCGATCGGTGGGGTCGTCAACATCATCACGAAGCGGCCGGAAGAGGAGCCGGCCGGCGGATCTACCTGATCCGGGACGGCGACGCGCTGTACAAGATGAGGATCGTCTCGTACTACGCCGACGAAGGAGGGGTGCCGATGTCGGCGGTCTACACGCTGATCTGGAACGAGTTGTAGGCGACCCGGAGAAGGGGGACGCGACCGCTCAGCCGATGCCGGCGGAGCCGCCGGCGTCCCCCGACTCCTTCTCCTCCCAGGTGCGGAGGAACAGCTCGATCGATCCCGGGGCGTAACCGGCGTAGTGGTTGTTGAAGTAGGCGTAGACGTCGGTCACCCGCTCGCTCAGACGCTGCAGGACCGGCGCCCAGGCGCGCATCTCCCGCGTCCGGTCCACCAGAAGCTCGTTCCAGTCCCCCTGCTTCTGGCCGGTCTCCCGCTTCTTGGCGACGAGATCGTCCATCGCCCGGTGATCTCCGAGGAACCGGACGTAGGAAAAGTCGGCCGTCACCGGATCGCATTGCTCGAACCACCCCTCCGCCCGCGGCATCGTCACGTAGTCGACGAGCGCGAGCGCGATCCCGCGGCCGGCGAGCAGGCTCGTGAGATCTTCGCGCAACCAGTTCCGGTTGCGGACCTCGACGACGTACCGGTACCGGTCCGGCAAGAGCGGAAGAAACGCCTCGAGCCGCTTCAGGAAGCGGGATCCGGTCTCGTACTCCTTCGGGTCGCGCCGTTTCGAGACGTACTGGAACTGGAAGAGAAGCGGCCCGAGCTTGTCTCCGAGCCGCGACATCGTGTCGAGGAACGACGCGATCTCCTCCTCGCAGTCCACGAGCTGCTTCTCGTGCGTGATCACCTTGGGCACCTTCGCGGAGAAGACGAACCCGTCGGGGACCTTGCGCTCCCACCCCTCCACGATCCGCGGGTTGGGCATGAAGTGCCACGTCGCGTCGATCTCGACCGTCCGGAAGCGCTTCGCGTAGTGGGCGAGGAAGTCGCGCGGTTCGAGATCCTCCGGATAGAAGACCCCCCGCCAGTCGGACGCGCTGAAGCTGGACGTCCCGACGTGCAGGCCGGGGGGAAGGACCCCGAGGTCAGTCGGCATCCCGGCTCTCGTCGGGACCGTAGCGGGTCCGGACCCGGTGGAACTCCCGCGCGCCGATCCATAGGTAGTTCGCGATCAGACGCATCTCGCGGAGCTCGGCGTCGGAGATCTCCCCGTCCGCCTCCGAGACGATGAAGAGGCAGCCGAGCAGCCGCATCCTCCCCTCCATGTCGGTGACGCGGTTGAAGGTCGCGCAGAGTCGCTGGCGATCGAGATCCTCCGCCGCCTTCGACTCGATCACGTCGACGATCCGCTGCGACTCGTCTTCGTCGAAGGCGAACGTGCCGGTGAGGAGGGTCCGCAACCGGGCCGCCTCGTCGTCCGTGAACGCGCCGTCGGCGAACGCGACGCGGTAGAGCAGCGCCCCGAAGAGGGTCGCGTACTCGAATCGGTCTCCGCCGCGCTCCCGCGACTTCGCCTCGGCCGGCATCCGCTGGAGGATCTTGCGCACCACGCCGCTCTCCGTCCTCTCCGGCTTCGCGGCGCGATCGGAGCGGAAGAGCCCGCGGATCCGGGCAAGCAGCGACGGTCCGGCGTCCGCTTCACGGATCGCTTCCTCCAGCCCTTCCAGGAGGCGCCGTTCCCGCGGATCGACCTCCGCGTCGGATCGGACCACGCGGTCGATCCGACGCATCCAGTCGTCCCGCTCCTCCGCGCTCAGCGAGGGGATCAGATCGCGGGCCATCTCCTCCGCTTCCTCGAGGCCGAGCGGCTCCTCGAACAGGCGATCGAGCGCGACCTGCTCGGACTCGGGCAGGTCGAGATCGCGTTCGATCTTGCGGATCGTCTCCTGCTCCTCCGCGGAAAGCTCCCCGTCGGCCCAGGCCGCGGCGATGAGGATCTTCAGGAGCCCGACGCGGGGATCGCGTTTCGACACGGTCACCTCCGGTACGAAAGCGTGGTTCCCGACAATCTAATGACCCCTCCCCTCGAGTGTCAATGCGACCCGCGCCGTGACAGCGACGGGGAGCCGGTGTAGGCTTCCGCCAGCCGTCGTCGCGAATCGATCCCCGGAGGTCCCGATGCCCTCGTTCCGCCCCCCGACGCCTCGCCTGATCGGTGCGGCACTCGTGCTCGTGGTCACCCTGATCGCCCTTCGACTCCTGTACCCGGAACCGGCGCCGAGCCAGGACCCGGACGACCGCCTGGGGATCGACCTGGTCGCCCCGCGCGGGGAGGTCGCCGCGGTCCCGTCGATCGACGTCGTCTTCGACGCCCAGATGGTCCCGCTCGGCGAGAAGGAGGAGGGTCTCGATCCACCGCCGCTGCGCCTCACGCCGGAGATCGAGGGGAGCTTCACCTGGATCGGCACACGCGCGCTGAGCTTCGTTCCCGCCCGGCCCGTGCCGGAGGGAACGCGGATCGCCTGCGTCGTCCCGGCCGAAACCCGGTCCCTGTCGGGAGCGCGGCTCGGGGCCGACCATCGCTTCGAGATCATCGTGGGCCGGCCGCGCCTTCTGCGCGCCGTTCCGGACGACTGGGGCCTGATCGCTCCGGACGCGACGCTGCACGTCGCCTTCACGCTCCCCCCGGCGGAGGACGCCGTCCGGTTCGTGTCGCTCGCAGGTCCGGGCGGAGCGATCC
>WJJW01000308.1 GCA_014729455.1 Candidatus Eiseniibacteriota bacterium | reverse complement strand
GGCGCCGGACGCAGCCGGCGCGCCAGGTTCCGCGAGCGCTCCAGGTAGGCGCGCGCCTCCTCCTGGAGCCGATCGAGCCGGGCGTACTTCACGAGGTCCCCCTCCCGCAGCCACGCGACCAGCGCGTCGCGGTCCGTCTCCTCCGGGATCCGCGGACCGAGCCGCCGCATCACCTCCCCGGACGACGACTCGCGCAGCGGCATCCCGTGCACCCTCCCCAGATACCGCCGGACCGCCTCCGAGATCCCGTAGTAGTACTCCCGAACCCGCCCCTCCTCGAGGTGACGGGCGGCGAGAAGACGCCGGATCGCCTCCTCGAACTCTCGCTCCGGATCGATTGGCGGCTCCGGCCGTGCCGCCGGGGCCGGCTCCTCCCGGCGTCGCGCCCGGAGGAAGCGGATGAGCCAGACGAACCCGACGAGCAGGAGGATCGCACCGGCCACCCAGTACGGCCAGACGATCGGTCCCGTCCGCACGACGTCCCGGATGTCCCGCGCGCTCTCCGGGTCCGGAGGAGCGTCCTGGGGGATCTCCCCGCCGACGTGCAGGGACGGCGCGGCGGCCGCCAGGCGGATCGTGTCGCCTCCCGCGCCCGCGGCGACGACCCGCAGCGACTCCGGACCGATCCAGCCGAGCGAAAGCCCGGTGATCCGCGTCTCGCGGACCCAGCGGCGCCACTCCCCGGATCCCTCTTCCCGCGGAAGTCCCGCCTCCAGGACCGCCCAGGCCCCGATCGAGTCGGCGTCGCCGGGAAACGCCGGCACGAAGCCCTCGGGGAGGACCGCCTCCATCTTCAGCCGCACGGGATCGCCGAGGCCTGCCGAGTCGGCCTCCAGCTCCGCGCGCAGGCTCGCCCCCTCCGGGATCTCGCTGCGCTCCCCGCAGCCGCCGGCCAAGACGAGGAGCGCGGCGATCGCCGACACCGCCTCAGCGACCCGCCGCACGCCAGCGCTCCCTCCGCCGGAAGTAGGCGACCAGCGGCGCGACGGTGTCCTCGTCGAGGCGGAGCTCGACCCCCTCGACGCCGGCCCGCCGGAACACCCGTTCCCGCTCCTCGGCCATCGCGCGGGTCCGCGCCTCGAGGGCGGCCCGCGTCCTCGGGTCCGACGTGTCGACGACGGCCCGGCGGCCGGTCTCGAGGTCGAACACCGGGACCAGCCCGACCGCCGGATGCCGCTCCTGCCGCGGATCGACGAGGACCAGGGGGACGACCTCGTGCTTGCGCGCCGCGACCGCGAGCGGATGACGCAGCTCCTCGGGATCGACGAGGAAATCGGAGACCACGAACAGGATCGTCCGGCGGCGGAGCATCCGGGTCGCCTGCTCCAGCCCCGCGCCGAGCCGCGTTCCCCGATCCGGCTCGGGCTCCTCGAGCACCTCCCGCAGAAGTCGCAGCACGTGCGGGCGTCCCTTCTTCGGCGGAACCCACTTCTCGGTCCGGTCGCTGTAGAGCAGGAGTCCCACCTTGTCCTGATTCACCGCTGCGGAGAAGGCGAGAAGAGCGGTCGCCTCCGCGGCGGCCAGCGAGAGCGTCCGCCGGCTCGAACCGAACCGGGTGGAGGCGGACCGATCCACGAGGAAGACGACGCTGCGCTCCCGCTCCTCGTGGAAGAGCTTGACGTAGGGATGCCCCATCCGGGCGGTCACGTTCCAGTCGATCGAGCGGATGTCGTCGCCGGGAACGTAGCCGCGGACTTCGGAGAACTCGATCCCGCGTCCCTTGAACACCGTGTGGTAGGAGCCGCTGAACAGCTCCTGGACCAACCGCCGGGAGCGGATCTCGATGCGCCGCACGTTCCGGAGGATCTCGAGGGCCGGGTCGGGCGCCTTCTCCGTCCCCGCCGGCGCGCTCCTCATGGAGCCGGAATCGCCTCCAGGATCCGCAGCGCGATCTCCTCCGGGCTCTTCTCCTGCGCCTCGGCCTCATAGGTCGTGAGGATCCGATGCCGGAAGATGTCGAGCGCGAGAGCCTTGACGTCGTCGGGCGTCACGTACGCCCTCCCCTCGAGGAACGCGTGCGCCTTCGCCGCGGTCAGCAGGTAGATCGAGGCGCGCGGGCTCGCCCCGAACGCGATCCAGGGAGCGAGCTCGTCGAGGCCGTGCTCGCCCGGCCGCCGGGTCGCGGCCACCAGATCGAGGACGTAGTCACGGATCTTCTCGTCGACGTAGACCATCCGGACCGCTCCGCGCACCCGCAGGATCTCCTCCGGGTCGGTCACCACCTGGGGGGCCGGCAGCGGCGCCCCGGTCATCCGGTCGAGAATCGTCCGCTCCTCTTCGCGGCTGGGGTAGTCGACCCGCACCTTCAGAAGGAACCGATCGAGCTGCGCCTCGGGCAGCGGATAGGTCCCCTCCTGCTCGATCGGGTTCTGGGTGGCCAGGACCAGGAACAGCGGCGGGAGCGGATGGCTCTCCTCACCGATCGTGACCTGACGTTCCTGCATCGCCTCGAGCAGCGCGCTCTGGACCTTCGCCGGAGCGCGGTTGATCTCGTCGGCGAGGATCACGTTCGCGAAGATCGGGCCCTTCCGCGTGCGGAACTCCGCCGACTTGGGATCGTAGATCATCGTCCCGACCAGGTCGGCGGGCAGCAGGTCGGGCGTGAACTGGATCCGGGAGAACGCGCCGCCGAGGGTTCCGGCGAGCGTCTTCACCGAGAGCGTCTTGGCCAGGCCGGGGACCCCCTCGAGCAGCAGATGGCCGTCCGCGAGGATCCCCACGAGCAGACGGACGACCAGAGCGTCCTGGCCGACCACCGTCTGCGCCATCTCGTGGCGAATCCGGCGGATCGGTTCGGATTCCCGCTCCACCATCTCCTGAATCTGTCGGATCTCCGGATGCACGTTCACCTCCCGATCGGACGTCCTACCCCTCCCGCTCGGAACCGGTTCCCGGATCGTGCGCGTCGATCAGCCGGGCGGCCACCTCATCGGTCGTCCCCCCAATACGTGGAAATGGATGTGGAAGACCGACTGACCGGCCCCTTCGCCGCAGTTGGCGACGACCCGGTATCCCCCGTCGACCAATCCGAGATCGCGCGCGATCTCGGGGATCCGGGTCATGAGGTGTCCCATCAGATCCCGGTACGATGCGGACAGCGCGTCGAG
>WJJW01000307.1 GCA_014729455.1 Candidatus Eiseniibacteriota bacterium | reverse complement strand
GCTCCCCATGGCGGACACCGCCTCCGCACGCTCCTCCGGCGACCCGCTGTCGAACAGGGAGCGCAGCGTGGGGATCGCCACTTCCGGGGCTTTGCCGATCCGGCGCAACGCCTTCACGGCGTCCATTCTGCCCGCCGAGTCGGCCGTCGCGATCTGCGTCGCGAAGCGGTCGACCAGCGCGCGGTCGACGACGGCTTCCTCTCCTTTGATCCCCAACGATGAAAGGGCGCCGAGATCGGCGGAGGCGCGCTCGAGCGGCTTCGTTCGCGTACACAAACCGGTGCGGAAGCGCAGGGAATCTTTCCGGGCGTAAACGAGATACGACCCGCCGACTTCGAACTCGTAGCCGCAGGATGCTCCGCTGCGCGCGGTCCGGACGGCTATCGTGTCGTTCAGGACGCCCTTCCACGTCTCGGCGACGTGGAAGGCGTAGTCGATCGGGTCTCCGGTCGATACGCGCCGGTTGTCGGCTCTCGGGTCGTTCCTTCCGGTGACGGTCCCCTCGAACACGATGTCCGCCCGGCCCATGGCAACGAGGGGATCCGGCTGGGTTACGCAGGTACATGCCCGCAGATCGGAGCCATCGAGACCGAGGGCCGTCAGAACGACGACGAGCGTCAGCAAGGGGGACCGGATCGAGGCTGCTTGCGGAGCGGAGGCCGCGCGCGATGCTCGCGACATGGGATCTCTCCTCACCAACCCCGGAGGTGGCGTGGGCGCGGGCTATCCTGAGACAGATCCGCACCGTCGACCAGAACTGTAGCATGCACGGCACGTTCCTGGGGATGGCCGACTTCGGTGCGGCTCTCCTGGTTTGGAAGCTTCTCGGAGAACCGGAAGCTGCCTCGTTGGATCCGCGGGACTCGGACCGCGCCCTTGCTCCACAGCGGAACAAACAGCATGCGGCGTTGGTTCGCTTCTCGCCCCCATTCAGCACGCTCATGCAGGGCAGAAGCCCGTCGGCGCACGCTCGGGCTCGGTTATCGGTGCCTTTTGGGGACGGCTGAGCCACCCTTTCAACGACGTCGAGTTTCCATCGAGCATCACGAGAACTCCCTCCGACAAAATGAGGTTCACGACCTGAATCTGGTTGACGGATCAGGAGTCGTCTTCTAACTTCCCACTCACCGCCGGTGACAGCTTCGAGGATTTTGGGTCTTCATCTTCCGGTTCGGGACACCGGCACCGCCGTGATGCGGGAACGCCTGAGGCAGAGTGGGGCGGCTCCGACGCCCGGGGCGATCGTCCCCTCATGTCTCTCCGCTGGTGACAATCGAAGTTCGGCCGCACACAACGCAGATCTGCAGGAGGGGGCATGAAGATCGCGCGCCGTTTCACCAGGAAGGGTGAAGGGCCATACGCCGACATCGAGTTCGCCACGCGCAGATCCGAGATTCGCAACCCGGATGGATCCCTGGTCGCACGCGTCGAAGGGATCCGGGTGCCCTCGACCTGGTCGCAGGTCGCCACCGACATCCTCGCGCAGAAGTACTTCCGCAAGCGCGGAGTCCCCCAGACCGATCTGGACGGCAAGCCGATCCTCGACGACGACGGGAGCCCGGCCCTGGGAGGAGAGACCGACGCCCGGCAGGTCTTCCACCGGCTCGCCGGCTGCTGGACCGACTGGGGCCGCCGCTACGGCTACTTCGAGACCGCCGCGGACGCCGAGACGTTCTACGACGAGATCTGCTACATGCTCGCCCACCAGATCGCGGCGCCGAACTCCCCGCAGTGGTTCAACACGGGGTTGCACTACGCCTACGGGCTGAAGGGCCCGTCGCAGGGGCACCACTACGTCGATCCCGTCAATGGCAAGCTGACCCGCTCGGCCGATGCCTACAAGCATCCGCAGGCGCACGCCTGTTTCATCCAGTCGGTCAGCGACGATCTCGTCAACGAGGGCGGGATCATGGACCTCTGGATCCGTGAAGCCAGATTGTTCAAGTACGGCTCCGGGACCGGCTCGAATTTCTCCTCGCTGCGCGCCGAGGGGGAGCCGCTCTCCGGTGGAGGGCGCTCTTCGGGTCTGATGTCGTTCCTGAAGATCGGCGACCGCGCCGCCGGGGCGATCAAGTCGGGCGGGACCACCCGCAGGGCGGCGAAGATGGTCTGCCTCGACCTCGACCACCCCGACATCGAGTCGTTCATCGACTGGAAGGTCGCCGAGGAGCAGAAGGTCGCCGCCCTGGTCGCCGGGTCGCGCGCCTGCCGCCCGCACCTCGATGCGATCATCGCCGCCTCCCGCATGAAGGAGAACGGCGACCACCGGGTCGTGGTCGACGTCAAGCGCAACCCGGCTCTCCGCCGCTCGATCCGCGACGCGCGAGCCGCCATGGTCCCCGAGGGATACGTGCAGCGGGCGCTGCAGCTCGCCCAGCAGGGGGTCGACCACTTCGAGTTCGATGAATACGACACGAGCTGGGACGGGGACGCCTATGCGACCGTCTCGGGACAGAACTCGAACAACAGCATCCGGATCCCGAACGCTTTCTTCGAGGCGCTCGACGGGGATCGCCCGTGGAAGCTCCTCTGGCGCACCAACGGCCACGTCGCCCGCGAGGTGAAGCCGACCCAGCTCTGGGATCGGATTTCCTACGCGGCCTGGGCCTGTGCCGATCCCGGCGTGCAGTTCGACACGACGATCAACGAGTGGCACACCTGTCCGAAGGACGGCCGGATCAACGCGTCGAACCCGTGCTCCGAGTACATGTTCCTCGACGATACGGCCTGCAACCTCGCCTCGATCAATCTGGGCCGCTTCCTCGGCGACGACGGCCGGTTCGACGTGGAGGGGTTCCGGCACGCGTGCCGCCTGTGGACGATGGTCCTGGAGATCACGGTCCTGATGGCGTCGTATCCGTCCGCGGAGATCGCGCAGCGAAGCTACCAGTACCGGACGCTCGGGCTCGGGTTCGCGAACCTCGGCTCGATCCTGATGCGGGCGGCGATCCCCTACGATTCGCCGCAGGCGCGTGCGATCGGCGGAGCGCTCACGGCGATCATGACCGGCGAGTCGTACGCGACCTCGGCGGAGATGGCCGGCGAGCGCGGCCCGTTCGCGGCGTACCCGGAGAATCGGGACGACATGTTGCGGGTGATCCGCAACCACCGGCGCGCCGTATACGGCGCGGACGCCGAGGAATATGAAGGGCTCACCGTCCGTCCAATGGGGATCGATCCGGCCGCTTGCCCGGAGGAGCTGCTGAAGGCGGCGCGCCTCTGCTGGGACCGGGCGCTCTCGCTGGGAGAGAAGCACGGCTTCCGAAACGCCCAGGCGACCGTCATGGCCCCGACCGGGACGATCGGCCTCCTGATGGACTGCGATACCACCGGGATCGAACCGGATTTCGCGCTGGTGAAGTTCAAGAAGCTGGCCGGGGGCGGCTACTTCAAGATCATCAACCAGAGCATTCCGCCCGCCCTGGCCCGGCTCGGCTACACGCCGGAGCAGGTCGAGGAGATCATCGCCCACTGCTCCGGGCATGGGACCCTCGAGGGGGCGCCGTTCATCAACCGGGAGTCGTTGCTGGCCAAGGGGTTCGATGACGACGCGATCGAGAAGGTCGAAGCATCGCTGCGCCAGGCGTTCGAGCTTCCCTTCGCGTTCAACCGCTGGGTGCTGGGGGCCGATTTCATCGCGGAGAAGCTCGGGATCGACGAGGAGCGGCAGAACGAGCGCGGGTTCAACCTGCTCGAGGCGCTGGAGTTCACACCGGAGCAGATCCGGAAGGCGAACGACTACGTCTGCGGAACGATGACCGTCGAAGGGGCCCCCAACCTGAAGCCGGAGCACCTGCCGGTCTTCGACTGCGCGAGCCGCTGCGGCAAGAAAGGGACCCGGTTCATCCCGTTCGAGGCGCACATCGAGATGATGGGCGCGGCGCAGCCGTTCATCACCGGCGCGATCTCGAAGACGATCAACATGCCCAACGACGCCACGATCGACGACGTGAAGCGGGCCTACCGGCTGTCCTGGGAGCGGATGCTGAAGGCGGTCGCTCTCTATCGCGACGGGTCGAAGCTGTCGCAGCCGCTGAGCGCGGTTCTGGATCCCGACGGCGAGATCGCCGAGGCGCTCGAGGCGCACGACACGGCGAAGGTGGCCGAGCAGATCACCGAGCGGATCGTGGTCCGCTACCTGGCCCAGCGGCGAAAGCTGCCGGATCGCCGGGGCGGCTACACGCAGAAGGCCTCCGTCGGCGGTCACAAGGTCTACCTGCGGACCGGCGAGTACGAGGACGGCTCGCTCGGCGAGATCTTCCTCGACATGCACAAGGAAGGCGCCGCGTTCCGCAGCTTGATGAACTGCTTCGCGATTTCGATCTCCCTGGGGCTGCAGTACGGGGTTCCGCTGGAGGAGTTCGTCGACGCATTCGTCTTCACGCGCTTCGAGCCGAACGGACTGGTCCACGGCAACCGCAACCTGCGGATGGCGACCTCCGTGATCGACTATATCTTCCGCGAGCTGGCGATCACCTACCTCGGTCGTGAGGAGCTGCGGCAGGTCTCCGAGGAGGATCTCCGCGGCGACTCGGTCGGCGGCAAGCAGGGCGACGAGAACGATGCGTCCGTCGAGGAGGGCCCGGCCTTCACCGAGGAGCGGCTCGTCGAGGAGCGGGTCGTCCACGAGTTCGCCGTTTTGCCGCGGGGCGCCCGGGAAGAGG
>WJJW01000306.1 GCA_014729455.1 Candidatus Eiseniibacteriota bacterium | reverse complement strand
CGGGCTGCGCGCGTTCCACGAGACGCCCGCCGCGGACTGCCCCTTCGATTTCCGCCTCGACGCCGCGCTCGCCCACGTCCGCGATCGGGTCGAGGTCGGACGCGTCGATCCCGCGCGCCATTTCCACCCCGAGCACCGGAATCTGACTCCGGAGCAGGCATTGGCGGAACTGCAAGAGCGGCGACCATCGAGAGAGGACATCGTGCTCTGCCACGGCGACTCCTGCCTCCCGAACTTCCTGCTCGACGATCACGGGGTCACCGGATACGTCGATCTCGGGGAGCTGGCCCTGGCGGATCGCTGGTGGGATCTGGCCGTCGCGACCTGGAGCCTCGACTGGAACCTCGGTCCGGGTTGGGAGGAGCGGTTCCTCGCCGCCTACGGCGTGACCGCGGATCGCGACCGGCGCGACTACTTCCGGCTGCTCTACGATCTCGCTTCCTAGCCCGAAGTCGGGCCGAGCAGTTCCGGGGAGCGGATCGTCTCGATCTTGCGGGCCTCCTCGACGATCTCGCGCAAGGTGTCGGGCGTGACGCATTCCTGCCCGTCCGTCCAGGCGCGCTCCGGGTCGAGGTGCGTCTCGATCAGCAGTCCGTCCGCGCCCGCCGCCACCGCCGCGAGCGCCACCGATCGGACGTAGCGCCGGTCCCCGGTCGCGTGCGAGGGATCGAAGACGACCGGGAGGTTCGACTCGGTCTTCAGCACCGGGATCGCTCCGAGGTCGGGGGTGTAGCGCAGGAAGCGTCCCGACTCCCCGCCGCGATGGCCGCGGAGGCAGAGGATCACGTTCGGATTGCCGTTGTGCACCAGGTACTCCGCGGCGAGCAGGAACTCCTCCAGCGTCGCCGCCTCCCCCCGCTTCAGCAGGATCGGCAGCTCCCGCTCCCGCGTGCGCAGCGCGACCTCCTCGAGGAACCCGTATGCCTTCATGTTCCGCGCGCCGATCTGGAGGATGTCGGTCTGCGCGATCACCTGGTCGAGCACGGTCTCCTCCTCGCGCGCGCCGTCCGGGCCGAGATGATGGTGCGCCCCGGTCGCCTCGGTGACGATCGGCATCCCGGTCCGCTCGCGCGCCTCGGCGAGGCAACGCAGCCCTTCGCGGCCGAGCCCCTGGAACGAATACGGGGAGGTGCGCGGTTTGTACGCTCCGCCCCGGAGGATCTGTCCGCCCGCCGCACGGGTCGCCTCGGCGAGCGGGAGGAGCTGCTCGATCCCCTCGACGGAGCAGGGTCCGGCCATGATCGTCACGGACCCGTCTCCGAGCACGCAGGAGCCGATCTCGATCCGTCTCGTCCGGGGATGGTACTCGCGGCTGACCAGCTTGTACGGCCGGCTGATCCGGACCGCCCGCTCGACCCAGGGAAGCTCCAGGAACCGGTTCTCGTCGACCCGCTTCGTGTCGCCGATGAGGCCGACGACCGTCCGCTCGGTCCCCTTGCTGACGTCGGCGCGGCAGCCCCCCTCCTCGATCCGACGGAGCACCTCGGCGAGCTGGTCTTCGGTATGGTCCCTGCGCATCCAGACGATCATTCCCCGCCTCCTCCGGCTCCGGCGCCGGTGTATCCTCGATCCATGTCCGATCGACGACCGGAGGACCAGTCTACCCCACGGCGGGCGCCCTCGCGCCACCGCTTTGCCAACGGCGGAAGCCCCTCCTCGTGCCGATCCTGAAGCTCGAGGGGCTCGTCCTCCGCAACTTGCGGATGGGCGACACGAGCCGGGTGGTGACCCTCCTCAGTCGGGAGCTGGGCAAGTGGAGCGGCGTCGCCAAGGGGGTCCGCGCACCGAAGAGCCGCTTCGGCGCCTCGCTCGAGCTGCTCAGCCACTCGGACCTGGTCGTCTACTTCCGGCCGGGGCGGGATCTCCAGGTGATCTCCGACGGGACGCTGGAGACCGAGTTCCGCGGGCTGCTGGGCCGGAGCGAGCGCTTCCACTTCGCCTGCGCCGTCACGGAGTTCCTCGATCGGATCCTGGAGGAGGAGGTGGCGTTCCCGGAACTGTTCGACCTCACGCTCCGCGTTCTCGCGCTGATGGAGAGCGCGCCGGTCGGGCGCCTCTCCTACCTCCTCCGTGCGTTCCAGCTCCGGGTCGCCGGCTGGCTCGGCTACGCGCCGCGTCTCGGGGACTGTGTCGTCTGCCGCAGCATCGAAGGGGCGGCCGGCTTCAGCCCGATCGAGGGAGGGGTGGTCTGCCCCGGCTGCCTGCCGGGACACCCCTCCAGCCTTCCGATCTCGCAAGAAACGCTCGGCCTGCTCCGGTCCCTCCAGAAGGGGAGCCTCCCGCGGGATCCAAGCGTGGCGGCGGTGCGGGAGGTCGACCGGATCGCGGAGGCGTTCCTGAGCACCCACATCGATCGCTACCGGGGGCTGCGATCCCTGCGGGCCCTCGGCGACCTCGGCCGCCTGAAGCATCCGGACGGCGCCTCCTCCGGCTGAGAAGGCCCGGTGCGGGCGGCGGGGCCGGCAACTTGGATGTTTCGGCGGGACCGCGTCCCGTGATAGGCTTGCGAGCGATCGTGCAGAGGCATCCGGTCGGATCGCGGAAGGAGGACGAAGCGCCTCGGTATGTCGATCGAGATGCACAACGGCTGCGCGCACCCGGCGCGCGGTGGATCGCCTTCCGGACCTCGACGGGAGGCTTTTTCATGACCGGAAGGAGTTGCCTGGCATGAACCTGCGCCGGAAGGCGGTGATCGCCAACGAGGAGGAGATCCGCCGGGTGGTCCAGAGGATCGCCCACGAGATCGTCGAGCGGAACAAGGGGACCACCGACCTCGCGCTGGTCGGGATCCGCCGGCGGGGCGTTCCCCTGGCGGAGAGGGTGCAGGAGGCGATCCGCGGGATCGAAGGGGTCGCGCTGCCCCTCGGCGTCGTCGACATCACGCTCTACCGGGACGATCTGCGCACGATCTCCCCTCAGCCTCTCGTCCATTCCACCGAGCTTCCCTTCGAGGTCGAGGATCGTGTCCTGATCCTCGTCGACGACGTCCTGTTCACCGGACGGACGGTGCGCGCGGCGATCGGGGCGCTGATGGACTACGGGCGACCGCGGGCGATCCAGCTCGCCGTGCTGGTCGACCGCGGGCATCGCGAGCTTCCGATCCGGGCCGACTACGTCGGCAAGAACGTGCCGACTTCGCGCAAGGAGATCGTGGAGGTCGAGATCGTCGAGGAGGACGGAGTCGACCGGATCTCGATCATCGAGCCGGAGGAAGAGGAGCGATGAGCTTTCGACGCAGGCATCTCCTCGGCCTGGAGGGGATGTCCCGGGACGAGGTCCTCGACATCCTGGCGACCGCGCGTTCCTTCCGCCAGGTGCTCGATCGGCCGATCAAACGGGTCCCCGCCCTGCAGGGGGTGACCGCCTGCAACGCGTTCTTCGAGCCGTCGACCCGGACCCGCCTCTCCTTCGAGCTCGCGGAGAAGCGGCTCTCCGCCGACACGATCAACTTCGCGAGCGGAGGCAGCTCCGTCTCGAAGGGCGAGACGCTGCGGGACACGGTCCGCAACATCGAGGCGATGCGGGTCGACGTCGTGGTGATCCGTCACGGGGCGTCCGGGGCGCCGCACTTCCTCGCGCGCAACATCGACGGGCACGTCATCAACGCGGGCGACGGCTTCCACGAGCACCCGACGCAGGCGCTTCTCGACCTCTACACGATCCAGGAGGAGCTCGGCCGCCTCGAAGGACTGAAGGTGACGATCGTCGGGGACATCGCGCACAGCCGGGTGGCGCGCTCGAACCTCTGGGGGCTGCAGGCGGTCGGTGCGGAGGTCACGCTGGTCGGTCCGACGACCCTGCTCCCCGCGGAGATCGAGAAGGCCGGCGTCCGGGTCAAGAGCCGGCTCGAGGAGGCGCTCGACGGAGCCGACGTCGTCAACGTGCTGCGCCTGCAGCTCGAGCGGATGCGCGGCGGTTTCCTCCCTTCGCTGCGGGAGTATGCGGCCACCTGGGGGATCACGCGCGAACGCCTGGCGCTCTGCTCCCCGAACGTCCGGGTCATGCACCCCGGTCCGATCAACCGAGGAGTCGAGATCTCCGACGAGGTGGCCGACTCGCGCGAGTCGCTCGTGTTGGATCAGGTGACGAACGGGGTGGCCGTCCGCATGGCGGTCCTCTACCTCGTTCGCGGTGGAAGGGGCAACGGGGCCGAGAGGATCCCGGCCCAGGAGGGCAGCGGCGCATGAGCGCACCGGCGGAGTTCCCCGAGCGGGTCGTCATCCGGGGCGTGCGGGTCGTCGATCCGGACAGCGGAATCGACGAGATCCGGGATCTCCTGATCGACCGGGGAGTCCTCGAGGCGATGGAACCGTCCCTTCCGCCGGGTGTGGACGGGGTGGACCTGTCCGCGACCGGCAAGATCGCCGCGCCCGGCCTCCAGGACATGCGTGTCCACCTCCGCGAGCCCGGGGACGAGGAGGCGGAGACGATCCAGAGCGGCGCCCGGGCGGCGGCGCGGGGCGGGGTCACCCGCCTTCTCGCGATGCCGGATACCTGTCCGGTCGCCGACAACCGCGGAGTGATCGAGCAGATCCTCCGTTCGGCCGCCGAGGCGTGCGGGACCCGGATCGTTCCGGCGGGGGCGCTCACGAAGGGACGGGAAGGCGCGGCGCTGGCGGAGATGATGGAGCTGCGCGCCGCCGGGGTCTGCGCCGTCACCGACGCCGATCGAGCCGTCGTCTCCTCGGACCTGATGCGGCGCGCCATGGAGTATGCGCGCGGGGCCGACCTGCTCGTGATCTCCCACTGCGAGGACCCGGCCCTCCGGGGGGCCGGGGTGATGAACGAGGGGTACTGGTCGACGATTCTGGGGATGCGCGGAATCCCCACCGAAGCCGAAACGACGATGCTCGCCCGGGACATCGCGTTGAGCCGGAGGACCGGATGCCGCCTCCACATCGGCCACGTGAGCTGCGCGCAGGCGGTCTCCCTGATCCGTCAGGCGAAGGCCGAGGGGCTGCCCGTGTCCGCCGAGACCGCCCCGCACTATCTCGCCCTCACCGAACAGGAGATGCGGAGCTACGACGCGCTGTTCAAGGTCAATCCCCCTTTGCGGACCGAGGCGGATCGCCGCGCGCTGAAGGAGGGGCTGCGCGACGGAACGATCGACGTGGTCGCATCCGATCATGCCCCGCATCCGACCGAACGGAAGGCCGTCGAAGTCGATGCCGCCCCCTTCGGAGCGATCGGACTGGAGACTGCGCTCTCGGTCTGCATCGAGGAGCTGATCGTGCAGCAGGTGCTCGATTGGCCGGGGCTCATCCACGCGATGTCGAGCCGCGTGGCCGGGATCCTCGGATGGGGCGGTGGGCGGATGGAGATCGGCGCGCCGGCGGATCTCCTCCTGATCGATCCCGACGCGGTCTGGGAGGTCCAGCCCGATCGCTTCTCCTCCCGTTCCCGCAACTCCCCCTTCCTGGGACGGACCCTGACCGGCCGGGTCCTCCTGACCATCGCGGAGGGGCGCGTGACCCACATGGAGACCGCGCTGTTGGGGTAGAGACGCGGGGCGCGACGGGGCACCCTCGGAACAGGGGAGACCGGATCGCTCGCGGGGGATCCGCCTGGATCCTCCCCCTGCTTCTGGGGCTGCTCTCGTGCGCCTACTTCAACACGTTCTTCGTCGCCAAGAAGAGCTTCAACGCCGCCAAGAGGAGCATCGAGGAGAGCGAGACGGAGCGGCTGCCTTCCGACGCGCGACGGAACTTCGAGACGACGATCGTGCAGTGCAAGAAGGTCCTCGATCGTCACGCGGGGAGCCGCTGGGCCGACGACGCCGTCTATCTCATGGCCGAGTCGTACTTCGAGATCGGCGAGTACGACAGCGCGCTGCTTCGGATCGAGCAGCTCCGGGAGGAGTTCCCCGAATCCTCGTTCCGTGACGACGCCTCCTTCCTCGCCGGGCTGACCTACACGGAGCTCCGACAGTTCGACCGGGCCGCGGCGATGTTCGACACGGTCCGGACGGAGTCGCCCGAGTTCGAGCGCGGTGACGAGATCCTGTTCACGCTCGGAGAGACGGCGACCCAGCAGCGCAGGAAGGAGGAGGCGATCGAGCGATACGAGGAGCTGGTGAGCCGCTACCCGGACAGCAAGCTCGCCGAGGATGCGCTCCAACGCGTCGGAGAGCTGCATTTCGAGGCGGGGACCTACGACACCGCCTCGATCTACTTCGAGCGCTTGCTGGCGACCACCCGGGACGAGGAGACGCGGATCGACGGGGCGATCCTGCAAGCGCAGTGTTTGACGCGGCTCGGAGAGGCGGAGCGCGCCCTCGATCTCCTGGAGGAGGTGCTCCCCGAGGAGGCGCGCGAGCCGATCGAGGTGGAGACCGGCGGTCAGCTCGATCCGACGGGGCAGTCGCCCGTCCAGCGGCGGAGGGTCCCCCAGCGCAGCGGACTGGGGGACGAGGTCGCCCGGATCCGCCTCCAGCAGGCTGCGGCGCTGAACCGGCTGGAGCGGCACGACGAGGCGATCGAGATCCTCCGCGACGTGACCGTGCGCTACGGCTCGAATCCGTTCTCGATCGAAGCGCAATTTCAGATCGGCTACACCTACGAGACCCTGCTGGACTCGCTGGCGTCGGCGAAGGCCGCCTACGAGAAGGCGGTCCAGATGCCGGGGCGGTCGGTGTTCAAGAACCAGGCCCGCCAGCGAGCGGTGGCGCTGCAGTCGCTCGCCGACCTGCAACAGCAGGAGGGATCCGGAGACGCCGCGCTGGAGCAGCGCGCCGAGGCGGCGCTGCGGATCGCGGAGCTTCTCTACCTCGATCGCGGCCTCGTCCCGGATGCGGTCGAGAAGTACCGGGAGGTGGAGGAGGCCTTCCCGGAAGCCAAGGCGGCTCCGCGTGCGGCCTACGCACTGGCCTACATCCGTTGGAAGGAGCGCGCCGACAGCGTCGGGGCGCTCGCGGAGTTCCGCGATCTCGTGGAACGCTACCCCGCCTCGACCCAGGCGCGCGGGGCGATCGATCTGCTCGCCGATTTCGGGGCGGACACCGCGGGGCTCGCCGATCTGCTCGTGACCCCCGAGCCGGAGGAGCCGCCCGTCTCCGACACGACGGCCGCGGGGGTCGCCGATTCGATGCGGATCGGTCCTCCGGCCCCGGTG
>WJJW01000305.1 GCA_014729455.1 Candidatus Eiseniibacteriota bacterium | reverse complement strand
CGATGCACCTCGATCGTCGTCCCTCCCAAGCTCTCGAGTCGGGAGCCCACCGATGCGACGGACGGGTGGCCGGATCGGGTCGCACCGCCCTCGCCGGGTCCGGTCACGACGACCGGCTCGATCCCCAGATCGGGCAGGTGACGGACCAGCCTCGAGGCGCGCTGCGCCCCGATGTTCTCCGCGGGAGGGTAGTTGTGGAGGATCATGAGGACCCGCAGGGGCATCGAGGCTCAGGATCGCCGGGCGGAGCCACGCAGAACGGACGGGATCATCGTCTTCAGCTCCGCGCGGGTCCTCTCGTCCAGGCGGGTCGTCAGATCCTCGAGAAGCACCGCGAGCAGCACCCCGCCGAGCAGGCCGGCCAGCAGAGCGCCGAGCACGTAGAGCTTCCGGTTCGGCCCGCTCTTCCGATACGGCCGCTCGGCCTCGTCGAGCACCTCGAACGACGGGATCGACTGGCTCTCCTCGATCTTGGTCTGCTCCAGGCGGGTCGCGAGGACCTCGTACTTCGCTTCGAGGACCTTCACGTCCATCAGGATCCGGCTGTAGGTCTCCGCCAGCTCGGGCACCCGCGTCAGCGGCAGCAGGTAGTCGCGCTCCTCCGGCGTCGACTCGCTCGTCGTTTCCGCCGGATCGGGGTCGTCTCCGCCGGGCACGGATCCGGAGAGCTGGTTGATCTGGGATCGGATCGCCTCGATCCGCAGATCGAGGCTCCGCATCTGGGCCGAGCCCTCCTGCCGGAACCCGCGGAGCGCCTCTCGCTCGGTCTGCGCCTCGACGAGCTGGGCTTGCAGGGTCCCGATCAGCTCCAGGGTCGCCTGCGTCTGCTCATCGAGCTCGAAGACGCCGTGCTCCGCCTGGAACCTCCCGAGCCGCCGACGGGCCTCCTCGAGATCGCGCAGGGTCTGTTGCAGCGCCTCGTCGACGAGCTGCCGGGTTCGCCGCGCCCGCGACAGGGAGAGCGTCTTGTTCGCGAGCTTCAGCTCCTCCAGATACGCGTTGACGATCGCCGCCGCCATCTTCGGATCCGGATCGGTCGCCTCCACCGCGATCGTCACGACGTTGGGATCATGGAACCGGACCTTCTGCTTCAACTCGCTGAGCGTCCGCTCCTCGGTCTTCTCGGGCGAGTCGGCCAGGGTCTCGTAGTGATGGGCCAGATCGAGCGAATCGGCCACCGCGGAGGCGACGCGGCGGCTGCGCAGGATCGAGTAGTAGATGTCCATCGAGGGGACCTGGGGACGGAAGCCGGTCAGCGCGGAGAGCTCCCCTGCCAGCTCGGAGCCGAGATCGCCGGTGCTGACCTCGAGAAGGATCGTCCCGCGGGCGGTGTAGACGTTCGGAGTGAACAGCATCACGATCGCCGTCACGAGGGGCAACCCCACGGCGAGCACCAGGACCATCCCCCTCCAACGGTGGACGATCCGGATCAGACCCATGAGAGATGCTTCATCCCGGGATCGGTTCAATGCGCCCTCTCCAATCCGCCTCCTCGTTCCCGGCCGCCGTGTCGTCCCGCCGGCGGGCGGACCCCGGCTCGAGAACCGCGTCAGTATATCCCCGGTCCGGAACGATGTCACCCGAGGCCTGGCGGCTCCGCGTTCCCTCGCGACGCCACGGCCGGGACGCGCTCCCGTGACGTCCGGGACGGCAACGGCTCAGGAGCGGGGACGGCAATCCGCCGCTCCGCGCCGGTCACGGTCCCGCCGGGGAGAGCATGGCCGATCTCGAGTGAGGAGGGGTGCGGTTCCGCCCGTTCGTCCGAAAGAGCCCGGTCCGCTCCGAACGGTAGGCGGTCTTCCAGGTGCCGCTGAGGAAGTAGACGATCACGGGGCCGGCGACGAAGGTCGTCGCGCCGAGGAACCGAAGCCTGTCCGCGTCGAAGAATTCGCCGTCCGGTTCCTCGGGGAAGACAGCGAGGCCCAGCGCGCCCAGGACCAGTCCAACCGGCACGCCGAGCAGCACGGCGGCGCCGAGGTTGCGCTCCGGCCGCGCGCGGACCTGCAAGACCTCGGTTTCCGGCCAGTCCCCGGTCGCTTCCGGCAGGATCAACCGGTCGTTCTCGACCGACCACCGCGTCGTGTCTCGGGCGTAGCGGCGGCGGATCCGGTCCGGATCCCCTTTGAAGACGATCTCGATCTCCTCGGCGTTCTCGATCCGGATCACTTCGGTGCCCGTCAGGCCGGGGAGCGGGAGGTGGCCCGGTTCGGAATCGGGCGCCGGGACCGCGAGAGCCGCGCCGGAGAGGATCCCGGTGAACAGCAGCGCGAAAGCGAGGAGACGGATCGGTTCGATCTTCATCGTTCGAATCTCCCGCAACGAGGGTACGCCCGGATCGGCAGGAAGGGCAACCGACGGGGGAGACGAGAGGCGACGTCGGTCCTACCGCGTGGCGATCCAGGCGACGACCCCCATCAACGCGGCATCGGCGATCCCGTGGGAGACCAGCGGCACGCAGAGGCCGCCGAGTCGCTCCCGCAGGCGGGCCCAGGTGATCGAGGCGCCGGCGAGGACCGCTAGGCTGACGAGAACCCAGACGGAGTCGAGAAGCAGCACGAGCACGAGACCGTGATAGCCGGCGAACGCGACGTGGGCGACCGGCCGGAACTTTCGATCCCGGCGCAACGGATCCCAGTGGAGTTCCTCCAGCACGGGGTGCACGACCCCGTAGTAGGGGACGAACCAGGACAGGGACGCCCCGTCCAGCCCGTACCGGACGAGCCAAGCGTCGAGTCGGACGTCGTTCCGGAGGACCGTGTCGAGCAGGAGCAGCAGCAGGAGCGCGGTGAGCCCGGAGGCGATCCCCGCGGCGAGCAGCCAGCGCGGCGCGCAGCCGGCGCGCAGATCCGCCGGTCGCCGGGGGACGGCGAATCCCCAGAAAGCGATCTGGACGTGGTAGAGCAGGATCGCCGCCCAGGCGTCGCGCAGAACGTACAGCCCGAGACCGACGGCGGCGAACGGCGCGGCCGCCATCGCCAGCGGGACGGGGAGCGGGCCGATCGTCTCGGCCGCCTCTCTCTCGCTCGGCGGGGTCTCGCGTCTCACGTCGAGATCGGCCGGTCCGGATCAGGCCCGACCGCCGCCAGGCTCGCCCGGGAGCCGGAACACGAGCTCGTCGATCTCCGCGTCCCGCGCATTCGCGAACCCGCGTTCCTCCCGCTCCCTCACGAACCCGCACTTCTCCAGGACCCGGATCGAGGCGGCGTTGTCCTTCGCGGCGCGGGCGAAGAGCGGGCGTGTGGCGACGAGGTCCAGGAACGCCGCCAGGGCCCGCGTCGCGATCCCCTTGCCCCAGTGCTCCTTGCCGATCCAGTAGCTGACCTCCGGGTCGCCGAACCAGGAATGGCGGACGATGTGGCCGGCGACGGCTCCCTCGTGCAGGATGGTCCGGATCGTGATCGTCTCGTCGGCGAGGACCTTCGCCCAGTGCGCGCGGAACGCCTCTACGTCGGTCGGATCCTTCGGCGTGAACGCGGCCATCCAGAGCGCCTCTTCGTCCTGCTCCTGGGCGAAGAAGACGGCAAGGTCCTCCTCGACCACCGGGCGGAGCGTGATCTCCGGGTTCTTGCCTGTGCGATCCATCGCATCCTCCGACCCGTCCGGGCTCGAGCGGCGGATCACGGCGTTGTCCGATCGGGCGGAACGGAACCCGACTCTCGTTCGAGCGCCTTTCGATCCCAGCCGCCGAGATCGGCGGCCGCCTCGTAGGTGCTGCGATAGAACTCGAGCAGCATCCGCTCGGGAGCCTCCGCCGCACGCACGAGATCGTACGGAAGGACGAACTCCCCCATCGTCTCGTCGTAGAAGGCTCCCTCGGGACGGATCGCCGCCGATCGGAACCGGTCCGGCTCGGGATAGACGTAGCTGTAGAAGAGCGGGAAGGGGAGCGGTCCCCCCCCGGGCCAGAACCCCGCGCTCGAGACCTCGTGCGAGTATGCCTCCTCCATCACCCAGTCGGCGCAGTTCGGAGCCCCTCCGGGATGCCGGGGAGCCTCGCGTCCGGAGAACCGGCTCGCCGCCAGATCGAACGCTCCCCAGAAGAAGTGGACCGGACTCGCCTTGCCGATGTACTCGGCCCGGAATCGGGTGAGCACCCGGTGGGAAGCCAGGAGGATCCTCCAGAACCGCTCCACCGCCGCGCGGTCGTACGAACCGTGCGAGCGATCCTCGTGGAACGGGAGGATCGGATCGGGGATCTCGACGGGGAGGGGAGAGATCGCGACCTCCAGATCGAGCGCGTGCAACGCCTCCATCGTCCGCGAGTGGAAGTCGGCGACCGTCATCGGTTCCAGATCGAACGAGCGCGCGGTTGCGCGGGTCGTCGCGATCCGGAGCCGATGCTCGTGGAAGTCGAACTCGATCTCGAAGTCGTGAGGCTCCCGCGGGATCAGCGAGGTGGCGAGTCCGCGGGCGGAGACGTAGAGGGGCACGTGCCAGGAGTGGTTGATCCACGGCATGCACTCCATCCGGATCTTTCCGACGATCTGGGTCCAGAGATGCAGGGTCTCGTACGTCTCCCTCCAGGAATCGAGGGGAAGGCTCGGCCATCGGTCCGGTTCATGCGTCATCGGACGGTCCTTTCCGGCGTCTCCGACGCCTCCATTTCGGCTCGCAGCGTCTCGGCGAGCCCGACCTCCAGTTCCCGCGGCTCCCAGCCCAGCTCGCGCCGTGCCTTCGCGTTGTCGCCGAGGTAGGTGGTTCCCGCGCTGACCCGCAGGGTCTCGCTGCTGTAGACGGCAGGGACCCGGACGACCCGTTCCACGACGCCCATCAGGCGGCTCATCCCGCGCAGCAGCCAGGGTGGAGCGGCGAGACGGGGCGGCGGGATCCCGGTGAGGCGTTCGGCCGTCTCCAGCACCTCGGCCAGGGAATGGACGGGACCGGCGAGGTGGTAGCTCTCTCCTGCCCGGCCCTTCTCCATCGCGAGGAGATGGCCCCGTGCCACGTCCTCGACGTGCGCCCAGCAGAAGGCGGTTCCCTTGGGCACCACGGGGAGCCGGCGTTTTAGGTAGTCGGCGAAGAGATCGTGCGAGGGACCCTCGTCGCCGGGGCCGTAGATCATCCCCGGCTGGACGATCACGAGGGGCAAGCCGGCGTCGGTGAGGCGAGCGGCGATCTCGTGGGCCGCCGCCTTGGTCCGGTCGTACTCGCTCAGGTGCGGACCGTGGTACGCGTAGGACTCGTCGACGACCCGGCCGCGGGTATCGGAGTTCACCGCCAAGGTGCTCGTGTAGACCCCCTTCGGGATTTGCAGCTCGCGCATCAGCTCGAGCACGTTGCGCGTTCCGTCCACGTTGACCGCTTCACCGCGGCTCTTGTCCCTCACGCCGACCTTGTACCAGCCGGCGACGTGGAAGACGCCGCCGGTCCCGATCATCGGCCCGCGCATCGATTCCTTGTCCGTGACGTCCCCGATCGCCCATTCGATCCCCGGCGCCGCGCGCCGATCGATCCGATCAGGGTCGCGGGCGAGCGCGACGATCGTGTGTCCCGCGCGCGCGAGCTGCTCGAGGATCCGTCCGCCGAGGAATCCGGTCGCTCCGGTGACGAAGTACCGCGACACGACCGGCCTACGACGCGTCCTGGATGACGAGGTCGACCCGGCGGTTCTTCTGCCGTCCCTCCTCGGTCGCGTTCGGGGCCACCGGCCGCGACATCCCGTAGCCGACCACGCTCATCCGGGCCGGGTCGATCCCCTGTCGCGAGAGGAAGTCGTGGACCGTCTGCGCGCGCCGCTCGCTCAGCTTCTGGTTGTAGTTCTCGGTTCCGATGTTGTCGGTGTGTCCCTCGATCTGGATGTCCATCTCGGGGAACTGGCTCAGGATCGTGGCGATCTTGACCAGATTGAATTCGACGTCCCGTTTCAGCGTCACCTTGTCGAAGTCGAAGAGGATGTCGGCGAGCGAGACGATCGTTCCGCGCGCCTCCTGGCGGATCTGCGCATACTTCCCTTCCAGCTTCCGCAGCGCCTCGAACATCTCGTCCTGCCGGCTGCGCGCCTCGGCCTTCAGCGCCTCCGCCTGCTTGGCCTGGGCGTCGATCGTCGCGACGCGGATCGCCTCCGTGGCCGCGCGGAGCCGATCGGCTTGGTCGACGGCGCGGGCGCAGCGTTGCCGCGCGACGCCGCTGCGGACACGCGCCTGCAGCTCCTGCACCGTCCGGTGGGCGGCATGCAGCGACGCGTCGCGTCGGATCCGGTCTCCGTCCTCCGCCGTGCCGAGCGCGAGCAGCTCGGCGAACCGGGAACCGAGATCGGCCGTCGAGATCGTCCGATCCCGCGCCGCCTGCAACCAGCGTCCCCAGGCGTCCCGGAGTCGGGCCGGGGCGGTTTCCTCCTCTCCGGCGGGGACCTCCCCGATCGGCGCGGGAAGGGGCGGCTCCTTCGTGTCCGTCTCGATCGGATAGGTTCGTTCGACCTCGGAGAGCGAGGTCTCGGCCTGCCGCTCGAGATGCTCGAGCGCCAGGATCGCGTTCTCCCACTCGCGCCGGCTTCTCTCGACCAGTTCTCGGCAGCGGGACGCCTCTTCCTCCGCCCCCGCCGCGTTCGCCAGAGCCCACGCGGCCCGCATGTCGGCGATCGCCTCGTAGAGGAGCGGCTCCGCCTCCTTCTCCTTGCCGGCGCTCCGCAGATCGAGCGCCTGGTCTCGTTTCCGGCGTGCCGCCTGGAGCAACGCTTCCGCCTCGGAGCCCTCCTCGACGATCCCGGTCTCGCGCTCGAAGGACGCGATCTGGTCGAGCAGCGGCTCGATCTGGATCCGGGTCCCCCCGCAGGAAAGGATCGACACCGCCAGCAACAAGACGACGAAGGACCCTCTCATCCCGTTCGCTCCTCCTCTTTCGGCTCCGCCTCCGACGCCCGGCGTTCGCCGGACAGGATCCGCTTCTCGACGGCCGGCATCGTCCCGACCAGGTCGTAGCGGAAACGGTCGGGCCGGAAGACGTACCGTGGCGGGGCCCCTTCTTCCTTCCGCTCGGTCCAGGGTTCCAGCGTCCGCTGCGCGGCGGTCGCGTCTCCCCGCTCTCTCTCCGCCCGCGCTTTCACCAGCCGGGCGAGATCGCACCAGGGCGCTACCCCGAGGACCCGCGCTGCCGCGGTCCGCGCCGAATCGGCCGCTCCCTCCTCCAGCAGGACCCACGCCTCCAGCGCGCGGGTCCGGGGATCGTCGGGATCGAGGAGCAGCGCCTCTTCGACCTGCTCTCGCGCGCGCCCGATCTCGCCGGCGAGCAGCAGATCCCGCGCGAGCGCTCCGCGCAGGGGAACGGATCCGGAGCGATCCCGCAGCACGCGATCGTAGGCCGCCCACGCCTTCTCCCAGCGACCCGCGAGCGCGTGCGACTCGGCGATCCCGGCCAGCGCGGCGGGGTGGTCGGTCTGATAGTCGAGGACCCGTTCGTAGGCGCGCAGGGCCGAGTCCGCCTCACCGCGGAACCAGAGGAATCGCCCGAGTGCGAGGTCGACCTCATGGCGGTCCTCCTCCCGGACCTCCGCCCGGCGCTCCTCCAGGTAGCGGGCCGCCGATCCGGTCCCGCGTCCGGCGAGCCAGAGCGCGTCGGCGTGGACGACGGCGCTCGATCCGCTGGACGGATGCCGCTCCGTGGAGTGGGTCGCCACCTCCAGGGCCCGCTCGCTGCTGTCCGCCACCTGGAGAGCGTAGACGAGCGCTCCGAGCGCGGACTCCTCGTCCGGGACCTGCTCGAGCGCCTGGCGGAAGATCTCCGCGGCACCGAGCGGATCCTGCTCCTCGAACCGCTGGTATCCCTTCTGCACGTAGGCGACCGCGTAGCAGCTCTCGACCGGCGCCTCCTCCATCAGGGTGCGCACGTAGGCGGCCAGATCCGGATCCCGCTCGAGGAGCCGCTCGCGGACCACCTCGCGGGTGTCGTACGCATCCCAGCGCGGGGACTCCAGGGCGTTCGCCCCCTCGGCGAAGTACTCCCCGACCGAGCTGGCCGCGTACCGGCTCAGGAAGGCGTCGTTCGTCTCCTCGTCTCGCTCCTTCGCGTTCCGGTAGAGTTCCTGGATCCGCCGTTTCCGGTCGGGGATCAGCACGCGGTGGACCTGATGGGTCAGCTCGTGGAGGACCGTGTCGTACCGCCAGAGGATCGTCTCCTCGACGTCCTCGATCCCGGTGACGGTGTGGTAGCCGCCGCAGCCGCGCGTGTCGTCCCAGAGGCGCGAATCGAGCCCGATCCGCAGGTCCCGGAGCACCTCCTGCTCGGGGGTCTCCGACAGCAGCTCGTGGATCGGCTTGATGTAGTAGGTCGCGCCGCCTTCGATCAGGACCGGGATGTACCGGCGCCAGGGAGCGATCGACAGGGCGACCCGCTTGCGGTGCCGGTCGCTCAACCGGTCCCAGTTGAGGACGAACGTCTCGATCCCCGGGACATCGGGCGTCGGCGCGGCGGCGAAGCGCTCCTCGAACTCCGTGCGTCGGATGTCGTGGCGCAGGCGGAGCCCTTCGATCGACTTGGCGATCCCGTTGTGCGCGCGCCCGTACTCCGGGCAGATCTCGAGAGCCTGCTCGAACGCCTCGCGCGCTTCGGCGAACCGGTTGGCCTCGAAGTCGAGGGACCCGATCCGGGCCCAGACGTCGGCCCAACCGGGACGCGCGATCCGTACCGAGTCGAGGACGACCCGCGCCGCCTCGATCCCGCTCCGCGCGCGGACCCGCTCCGCGCGTGCGAAGGCCACGCGGCCCGTCGAGTCGGCGAACGCGTTCGGGTACGCGGCGAAGAGCTGCGTGTAGTTCTTGCGGGCGTATCCGTTGCCGAGCATGTAGTGGGCGCCCAGGTGAGACGGCGCGATTTCCAGGACCAGCTCGGTGGCGTCGATCGCCTCCTCGATCCTCCCGAGGCGGACGAAGAGGTGCGCCAGCGTCATCAGGGGGTCGGGGGAGAGGGGGTCGACGCGGACGGAGGCGCTCAGCCGTTCGAGTCCCTCGTCGAAGTCCCTTCGCCGGTAGGAGACGCGGGCGAGACCGTGCAGCGCCCGGGCCCAGTCCTCCTGATCCTCGGCGTGGGCGAGCGCCCGCTCGAACCGGCGCTCCGCCGCGTCGTCGTCGAGGAGCGCGTGGCGCAGCCGGCCCGCGGCGAGCAGGTCGACGACCGCGGTCGAATCCTCTTCCAGCCGCGTCGTCACCTCGCTCTCGACGGCCCGGAGATCGTGCGTCGTGACCCACCAGTCGTAGACCACGCGACGGATCTCGGGTTCCTCCATGTGCGCGGTGCCGATCCAGGGGGCGAGCAGCGCGCCGAGCCGGTCGTAGTCGTGCACCGCGTCGAGGACCCGCGCGGCGGCGATCCGCCCCTCGACTCCGGAGCCGAGGAGGACGGGGACCATCGCAGCGGCCTCGTCGTGACGGCCCGTGTCGAGCAGAATCTCGGACCGCTCGACGGGATCGAGACGGAACACGAGCCGCTGTTCCCGCATCTGCAGGGCCCGACGGATCCCGTCGAGAGGCGAGTCGCCGCATCGGCCGATCGACGGAACGAGGACCGCCGCGAGCACGGTGGCGAGAAGGAGCCGCCGCGCTCGGCTTCGCTTCACTTGCGCCTCCGGCCCTTGCGCGGCGCGGCGAGCCAGCGCTCCAGCCAGCCGAGGACCTCGCCGTACCAGTGCCGGCTGTTCCGCGGCTTCAGGATCCAGTGGTTTTCGTCCGGATAGATGACCAGGCGGGCGGGCAGCCCCATCGCCTTGTAGACGTTGTAGATCTCGATCCCCTGTGCGTGCGGGACCCGGTAGTCCTTCTCTCCGTGGATCACGAGCATCGGGGAGACGAAGCCCGCGGCGTGCCGCATCGGGTTGTACCGGTCCATCCCTTCCTGGTGATCCCACGGCTCGCCTCCCATCGACCGGGCTCGCCCCTGCGTCACGTCTGAGGCGTACTGCGTCTGGAAGTCGCAGACGCCGGCGTGGTTGACGATGGCCGCGAACCGCTTCGTCTGCCCCGCGATCCAGCTGACGAGGTAGCCGCCGTACGACCCGCCGGTCACCGCCATCCGATCCGGATCGGCGAGGCCGCGTTCGATCAACAGGTCGGTCGCCTTCATGATGTCGACGTACGGCTGATCGCCCCATCGCCCGAGGATCGAGGCGCAGAATTCCTCTCCGAACCCGGTCGATCCGTGGAAGTTGACGAGCGCGACGAGGTAGCCCGGCGCGGCGAACGCCTGGGCGTTCCAGCGTCCGTGCCACTGGTCGGGGAACGTGCCGTGCGGGCCTCCGTGGATCATGTGAACCAGCGGGTAGGCGCGCTTCGATCGGCCGCGCGGCGGCTTCTCGCCCGGCGGGTAGAGGAGATACATCTGCACCTTCTCCCCCTCGGCTCCATGGAACGTGACCTCCTCGACCTCGGAGAGCTCGATCTCCTCCATCTTCGCGGCGGTGAACGCGGTAACCCCGTGGGCCTTGCCTCCCTTCGCCGGGACCGCGATCACCTCGCCCGGCTGCCGGAGGGTGCTCATCGTCGCGTAGACCGTGCCCCCGACCTCCTTGACGCCGCCGATCGTCCCGCCGCGGAACGTCTCCTTCGGGCGGACGGACTTCGGCTTCTTCACCGCGTCGTCGAAGTCGAAGACGAACAGCCCGGTCCGCGCCTCGATCTCCGCGGCGAGGAGGACCGTCCGTCCCTCGTCGATGAACTCCCAGGAGGAGGGGGATCCGTCCCACGCCTCGGTGAGGACGGTCTGCTTGCCGGTCTTCCGGTTGTGCGCGACGAGGCGGATCCGGTCCGCGTAGAAGTCGAACTCGCGCTGCATCCCGAAGAGGATCCACCGGCTGTCCGGCGCGTAGATCGGAAGGAACGCGTCGGCGGGATAGTCGTCGGTCAGCGCGACCGTCGGGCCCGGTTTCGTCTTCTCGTCGATCGTCTTCGGGATCGGCGTCGTGAAGATCCCCCAGAGGATCGGATCGTGCGGCGGGCTGGTCCGGGAGGCGGCGAATGCGATCTCGCTTCCGTCGGGCGCGATGCGGTACTGCCCGCTCGGGTCGTCGGGACCGAACCACCGCTCCGAGTCCGGGATCAGATCGACGATCGTGCCGCTGGAGAGGTCGAGGACGAAGAGGTGATGGATCTCTCCGTCGGTCAACCAGTGGTCCCAGTACCGGTAAAAGCGATCCTCGGTCACCATCGCGCGGACCGGATCGTCCTCCTTCTCCTTCTTCACGCGGGCCGCGTCGGGAAGTGATCGCGCGTTGCGGTAGACCGACGAGAGGAAAACGATCCCCCGTCCGTCGGGAAGCCACTGCGGATCGACCGCGCCGAACGGCAGGTCGGTCAGTCGCTCGGGCTCGCCGCCGTCGAGGCGGAGGACGTGGATCTGCGGCCGGTCGGGGTGGGCCGGTCCCCCCTTCTCCTTCGGCTTCGACGCGTCCGGCTTCCGGAGGAACGCGATCCGGGTCCCGTCCGGACTCCACGCGGGCTGGGAGCAGGAGACCTCGGGCCCCGTCAGCGGGCGGGCCGTGTCGCCCGGCGCGCCGCTTCCCGCTCCCCGGGCGTCGGCCGGCACGAGCCAGAGCCGGGTCGTCGTTTCGTTCGTCTCCATCGAAGCGGTCGCCACCGGCACGACGAGCCACCGACCGTCCGGAGACGGGGCGGGGGCGCCGACGCGCGGCAGAGCCCAGAGGTCCTCGACTGTGAGCGGGTGCCGTTTCATTGTTCTCCTCCCTCATCGCGTGCATGCCGCCGGCCTCGGGGGCGTTGGCCCGCCCGGGCGAGCGGCTCATACCGGAAGCAATCGGTCGTGTGGTCGTTCACCATACCGGCGGCCTGCATGTACGCGTAGCAGATCGTCGGTCCAACGAAGCGGAAACCGCGCCCGACGAGATCCTTGCTCATCGCGCGCGACTCCTTCGTCTCGGTGGGGATCTGGCGGAGCGTCCGCCAGCGGTTTTGTTTCGTCCGAGCGCTGACGAAGGTCCAGATGTACCGGTCGAACGATCCGAACTCCTTCTGGACGGTCAGGAAGGCCCGGGCGTTGGTGATCGCCGATTCGACCTTCCGTCGGTTCCGGACGATGCCCGGATCGTCGAGGAGCCGTTCGACCTTCCGGCGGTCGAAGCGGGCGACCTTGGCGGGATCGAACCCGGAGAACGCCTTGCGATAGTTCTCGCGCTTGCGGAGGATCGTCAGCCAGCTCAACCCCGCCTGGGCGCCGTCGAGGACGAGGAACTCGAAGTGGGTCCGATCGTCGTGGACCGGAACGCCCCATTCCTCGTCGTGGTAGGCGACGTACAGGGGGTCGTCGCCGCACCAGGTGCAGCGGGTGCGCTTCATGTGCGACTCCGGACCGGCACGCGTTCGGGGGGGTCGGGGAGCACGGCCGGCCAGCCGATCGGGGTGATCATCGCGACGATCCACCCGGCGGGGACACCGAGGATCTCCTTGACGTCCTCCCGGTCCATCCCACCGATCCAGCAGGTGCCGAGCCCCCGGTTCCAGGCGGCGAGCAGAAGGTAGGTCCCGGCGATGCAACCGTCCTCGAGCGGGCGGCCCGTGCGGTCCGGATCCGCACAGACCGCGATCGCCGCGGGTGCACGGCCGATCGGGGCGCTCGAGTCCTCCCGTAGCGCGGCGAGCCGTTCTCGCTTCTCTCGGTCCCGGACGGTGACGAAGGTGCACGGCTGGCTGTTGTGAGAGGAGGGCGCGAGCGCGCACTCCTCGATCGTCTCGCGGATCAGATCGTCGGGGACCTCGGCCTCGGTGTAGCGGCGGATGCTCCGGCGCGTCCGCAGCAGCTCGTCGCCCGAGAGATGCGGCATGACCGGGGGATCGAACGACTGGAACTCGAGGGGCCGGCCTTCCGGGTCGCTGGCGAAGAAGTGGTAGATCCGGTAGGTCGGGTACGTCTTCGGGG